>CAJJPW010000011.1 GCA_905193725.1 uncultured Eubacteriales bacterium | reverse complement strand
TTATACTAATAAAGATTAAATATTTATTAGGGGCAATGCTATGAATAAGAGAAATACACTGCAAAGAAGTTTGGTGTTAGCCAGTGTGCAATCTCTGGCTAGTCATCCCACTGCTGACCAAGTCTATGAGAACATTCATTGTAGCTATCCTAATATTAGCAAGGGAACAGTCTATCGCAACTTAAACATCTTAGCGCAAGAGGGGCTCATCAAGAAGATCTCCATGAGCAATGTGGCAGATCGATTTGACCACCAGGTGGCTGCCCACTATCACATCCAATGTGTGGTATGCGGAAAATTCTCCGATCTTCACCACCCCTATCTTGCTGGGCTAGATGGAGAAGTGGCTGAGGAGTCAGGATATGCTATGGAATCTCATGATATCGTGTTCCGGGGAATTTGCCCTAATTGTCAGCATTCTAAGGCGGTCACGCCAAATGATAAATTAACATGAAAAGGAGAGGTAACAAATGAAAGAGTTAAAGGGAACCAAAACAGAAGCCAATTTACAAGCTGCTTTTGCAGGAGAGAGCCAAGCTAGAAACAAATATACATATTATGCTTCTAAAGCAAAAAAAGAGGGCTTTGAGCAAATCAGCGCACTTTTCCTGGAGACAGCCAACAATGAAAAGGAACACGCTAAAATCTGGTTTAAACTTCTCCACGATGGCATTCAGGATACTGCCACTAATTTGAAGGATGCAGCCGCTGGCGAAAATTATGAATGGACAGATATGTACGCTCAGTTTGCCAAGGAGGCGAAAGAAGAGGGCTTTGATAAAATCGCCTATCTCTTTGAGGCAGTAGGTGCAATCGAAAAAGAACATGAAGAGCGGTATTTAGCTCTCCTCAAAAATGTAGAAGATGGCACTGTATTTGCCAAGGGCGATGTAGTGGTATGGCAATGCGCTAACTGTGGCCACATTCATGTGGGAACCAGTGCACCACAGGTATGCCCAGTTTGCGATCATCCACAGGCTTACTTCCAACTGGTAAAGAAAAACTACTAATTAAAGACACTTTTTCTATAAAATTTTGATAATTATTTTAGAAAAAATGGTATGAGAATATTGCATAATCCCCATCCTATGGTCAACCTAGCTGTTTAGGAAGTGGGGATTATGCAATATTACCGTTTTTTGAAGTTCAAGCAAATAGAATTTTCAAACTGCAACTGTTTCTTGCTCAATCAACTATTTTATTTTCTCTCAACTTATGTCGACGTATTAGCAAAAAACCTTCACTGATGAGGACAGCAACTACAGAAGCAGGTACACTCCAACCACATGCCCACGCACCATTTAGTGTAACGCCAGATGCCATGATTGCAATAAATACTACAATTGCTGTAATTGCACTTGCGATTACAGAAACTTTAGATACTTTTGGGATCCATAGGCTGCAAATCATAGGCACAAGTGCAGATGCCATGAGGATATTGTATCCCCACATGCCAATGAGCAAAATAAAATCCGGTGGATTGAGTGCTAATAATATTACCACCACACCAACTGCGCCAACAATAATGCGAACAAACCGCAGAGATTTTTTCTCTCCCAAGGAAGCAGGGATCACTTCTGTTCCAAGATTAGTACACATTCCAACCACAACACCGTTGAGCGTGCTCATCGCTGCTGCGACCAATGTAATGAAAATCAAGGCCGTCGCAACATAGCCTAAAATGTTCATAATATAACCAATAAATAGCGTATCTAGATTGGTGAGCCCTGGCTGTACAATTCTTATAAAGAACCCGACAAATAGAATGAGATTAAAAATAGACATGATCACAAAAGACAAAATCGAGGTAATTGTCCAAGACCGATCTTTTCGCAAATAAAGCGCTTTGTTGAAAATATGCGGCTGAAATACATTGCAAAAACCAAGCAAAAACGCGCAGTAAAACACTTCAAATGGCGTTTTAAATATAACTCCATTGGGGTTGACCGCATGAAAATAAAATGGTTCCTCTTTCACAATCTCAACTGTAAATTGATCCCACACCTCTTTGCTTGGCATACTGGCAATCACCAGCCAAATCACAATAACAACCATGATAACTGACTGCAACATTCCAGACCAGCCATGGGTATAGCTTCCTCCTAGAAGCGAATAGGCAAATACATACACAGATACCAGGACTACTGCTAACTTATAGTCCATATGTAGTATCTGCCCAAAGAGCTCCCCTAATAGCACTACAATCAGCACCATAAATGTAATGAGAAATACGCTCTGTAGAGCGAACAGATACCCGAGAGTTTTACTGTTATACCGTTTGCGCAACCATTGAGGAATGGAAGAAGCACACATTGACAGGTTCGATGTGCGCACTTTCCTGCCCACTACCAACAATCCTACCAATAACCCTACTGTTTGAAATATATTAAAGTAGACAATCCCCGCAAGCCCTGCTTGATAAACATACCCGGGCATAGAGATTAACGTTGCTGCTGATGTAAAAGAAGAGGCTAAGGATAATGCAACCACGCCGATTCCCATGCTGCCGTTGCCCGTAGTAAAAGCTCCAAGCGATTTGGTCTTGCGCCCCCCTACAATAGATAGGCCAATCATGATCACCGTATAGATAGCAAATAAGATGAGTGCTAAAACATTCATATTATCATCCTCCCCGATTGGGACTTATTAAACTGCAGAAGAACTATTCCTATCCTCCATACATTGCTCTCATCAGCATAATATCATCATCTTGTGGCGAAAACTCTCTATCCCAATCTACCACATTACCCAGACACATACAGACAATAGACTGATCCCCCTCTAGACCCATAGCTTTCACAATATCCTTAGCTCGTACTGGCTCGGGAAGTTCTAAAACATATCGTCCGTCTTGGAGTAAATAATTTAACTCATCAATTCGAAAGCCCACAGTTTTAACTGCAATTTTCATAACACATGATTCTCCTCTAAATAAATGGGGGTTAGGGGTGGCGTTTGCCATCCCCTATAATCCATTTGTTACCTAAACTAACCGACTTACAGTTTTTTTACAGTTACGCGTATTCCAGATCCTTGGAACTCATCATTCGATAGCACACGACGGCCACGAGTCTCTGGAAGGAAGAGGAAGCAAACTGTAGCGATAACCAGTCCGATAATAGAAAGAACAGTCAGCATGAGGCTTGTTCCGAATGCGTCGGCAATGCCGCCTCCAACCAATCCCATAAGAAACTGAGTAAAGTTTGCAAATCCAAATATAAATCCCATCGCCACACCAACTTTTTCTGGCGTCATGCCTGGCAGTTCCATCGCCATAGTGGTAAATGCAGGGTACCAAGCAGCAGATGCTGCGCCGATAATCACTTGGCAAATCGTTACTACGGTGATATCTGTAAAGAATAACGCTCCTAAGATGCCAATTAAAAACAAAATTTGAAAAGGCCAAATAAAAAGCTTCCGATTCTTCATGGGTGTAGCTACAAATACCGCAGCAATAATCGCAATAAACCCAGCCAGAGGGGCATATGTCATAATACCATTTGAAAAAGCCGCCAGTTCTGTAGTATCTGAGATGATACTAGCAAACTTTTCCGTAAAAAACCTAGGAAAGAACGTATTTACAATAGAGTAAGCTATATAGTGTCCTACAGCGCCGATGGTCATCAGGCGGATGTATTTATTTTTAGCAATTTCTTTTACAGGGGCCCAGTCAAAATGGAATTTTTTCTTTTCTTTTGGTTTTTCTTCCTTTTGAATCAAATTAGAATCTGCATCTGGGAGTCCTGGATAGGTATCCCTATAGAAGATGACCCATAATAGGAAAGCAACAACCGCAATGCATCCCATAATGATCAGGGTAAGACCTAGATTTTCGTTTAGACCACTGTATATTCCCAAAATCCATTTGAACAATACCATGAGACCTAAATAAGTAACTCCTAAAGTAAGTGCATTAAGAAGCAGCCGCTCCTTTTGTGGGAACCATTTCATCACAACAGCTGTTTTAACCGGATACATAAGGCCAAACCCAACCCCGGTAATAAAACGAAATACCAGCATTAACGGATAGCTTTTCATAATAGTTGCAACGCCTAAAGCCAATCCACCAACTGCCATAATACCTAGAGCCAATGCATAGTTTTTCTTAATGCCGATGTTGGCCATAATGGCTCCACCAAGAAATGCAAATACACCCATACAGAATGCAACTAAGGTTGACAGTAAGCCAAACTGGGTTAGATTCAATCCTAAAGTCTCAATAATCGGTGTGCTTAACGCTGAAACACCAAAATTATTAAAGGGTTGTGCCACCAATGCAAATAGAACAAGAACAAAGATGACAAAACGATATTTAGGGTATTTTTGTTCCATAAATTTTCTCTCCTTTTTTTTCATTTCATACTCAGTTAGCGCCCCGAAAAACCCAATCATTTTTCCAGACAATATTTATGCACTCCAGTTTTCCCGATTTATTAGCCCCCTTCCCGATTTTAGCTGTATCTCTGTCAGCTTAGTCTAATACAAATCCCCGTTTTTCCAAATCATCTGCTTCTTTATCCAACCCCAGGTCATGAAGTGTTTTGCGCGTAGGAACCCCCTCCTGAGTCCAGCCGCGGGCTTCATAATACTCGCTGAGCAAAATATCTTTCTCCCAAACATTCCCTTTGGCATAACCATCTGGCATGGGCTCTTCTTTAAGCCGTCCAGGTAAATCATTCTCTCTCGCCTTTCCTCCAAGCCGTAAATTAATAATGGTCTCTACATTAAATATCCGGTCAAAACACCGCAGAAGTTCTTCCTGACTTTGGGTAAACTCCATAGGGCCAGCAGCCATCTCTACCCAGTGAGGATAGGTTTCAAAACTGATTCCTCCCGGTGGCATACTAGTAGCAAATCCACAAGCAACCGCAGTATCCACGCACATGATATACTGCTGAGACCAGACAGTATATTTCCCTTTTCCATGAACCGCATATCTATCGACCCTTTCCGGCATTCCAAAAATTTCTGCCATACCATATCCCGTCTGATGGCTTCCTCCAATGGGACTCGTGGCATATCCTACGCCATGGGCTTTTGCACCTCTAGGGTCATAAGCTGCAAGTTCCAAGCCACGAGCGTGCATTGCAAAATGTTCACTCCCCTGCCCTATTACCTCAGCTGCATGTCTTACCCCACCATCGGCAATCACATTGCCAAGAGGGCTTTCTCTCAGTGCAATCTGCTTTGCAATGGCACACATTGCCTCTCCATCTCCCCATTTGGGTTCTACACCGTTGAGATCCTCTTTTTTAATCAGCCCTTTTTCATAGCATTCCATTAAGAAAGCAATACTGCTGCCTGAAGACATGGTATCAATGCCTAAATCATCACAAATTTTGTTTGCCATAAGAACAGCTTTCACATCGAAGTTCAGGCAGTTACCGCCATAACTCCACATGGTTTCATATTCAGGATTTTCATAACCTTCTCCTTTAAAAGGCCCATCGCTGATATTGTGAATGCTTCCACATTGAAGATAGCAGTTATAACATCCAGTATCTTTTACTTTGGTTCCTTCGGCAATTACACCTTCCTTTAAAAGGCTCCCCATTCTATCGTCATGGCTATATGTCCAATTTTTAATAGGATAAATGCCAATATTATATGTCATATCGCATCCAGTCATTGATCCATATGGATGGAAATGATCATACCAATGGGTAGTGAGTGCTCCTTTGACGAACTCCTTACAAGCTGCATTAAACGCATCAGGATCATATAATTTTGGTTTTTGTGTGCCAAATATGGCAATCCCCTTTACTTTTTTTGAGCCTAAGATGCAACCACAGCCTCCTCTTCCAGCAGAACGTCGTTCTGTCTGAATACAAGCCATGGTAACCAGTTTTTCTCCTGCTGGCCCGATAGAAACTACTTTAGCTCTTGTGTTATTCTCAAGTTCTAAGATTTTCTTTTCTGTCTCTTCTGTGGTCAGGCCAAGTAATTGCTCTGCATCTCTAAATTCTACGCCATTATCCGTAATATAAAGGTATTTCCAGCTATCCGCCGCACCTTCAATGATGAGCATGTCATATCCAGCCCAGCGCAGTTGTGCGCCCCATGCACCTCCTGAAACTGAACGAGTATAGCTAAGAGAGTGAGGAGAAAATCCTCCTACCACATATCGCCCCGATGAAGTGAACCTGCTTCCCGATAACGGTCCCAATGCAAAAAACAATTTGTTTTTCGGTGAGAGTGGGTCAATATCTGGCGAGATTTCATCATAGCAATACTTTGCTACCAGTCCCCGACCTCCAGCGTACTCATCCAGTACCTTCCGCGGGATATTTTCTACAGTATACGTAAGTTTTGTCATATCAATACGCAATAATTTTCCCGTATAGCCGTAGAATTCCTCTGTCTTCATTGCTGACATCGCCTGTTACCTCCTTTTTAAAAAATACCCATTTTCATACTGTATTCTTATTGTATACAAGTAGTATGCAATATACCTATACTTTAAGAATGAAAAATCCTTTTAAAATAGAAATTAAAAAATAAAGTTGTTATTTAATAATATAAAGAAATTAGCGCATTAATACACGATTTCGCGCGTTGATATTATGTGATTTAAATAAGTTTAGCATTTTATCTAAAGAATACCCATTTTTCAAGGCCTGAACAATAGCAATATGCTCTGGGATAGAATCTCTTCCCACAGGGTTATACCCATTGGTACTACGAGGAGAAATAACCATCTGTATTTTTTCCCAGATATTATCCATTGCTTTTGTGATTTCAGCATTTTGAAGGGTATCAATTAACTCCATATGAAAAGCATGGTCATAACGAGAATATTCGTGGGCAGAACCTTTTGCCACTGCCTGCTGCTGTAACTGAATACACTGCTCCATATTTTCAATATTTAATTGGTCTAAGCCATTTTGAAATAGATTCCGTAAGGAAAACTCTTCCATCGCTAAAGAAAATTGAAAAAAATTAGAAATATCCTCTGGGGTAACTAGCCTAACGGTAGAAAAATGCCCTTTTTTTTGAAGAATAAACCCCTCCATACATAGCCTATTAATCGTACTACGTACAGGAGTTCGACTCATTCCAAGCTCACTGGCAATGTTATTTTCTGATAAAACCATCCCTGCAGGATAGCGGCCATCCAGTATTCTCTCTTTTAATTCATGGTAAGCAATATCTTCTAACATAGCATTCATCAAATACACCCCTTATCGAACGCAGGGTATTGGCTATCCCTTTACAAATATACTATAGCATAAGCAAAAAACTTCGTCAACAACAAATATACCTCTTGTATACACATGGTATTCACATTTGTTTCCCCAATCATATTACAGTTCTATTCCAGCTATTTTAAAACAGCGATTATATTATAAAAAATAGCTGCTGGTGATTTATCCTTACGCTTCTCTATTTTCTAGAAGAATACATCCCAGCAGGCTATACTAAACTCTGCGTTATTCTCATTCACATCGAAAAAAGGTTTTTTGTGAAATGATACCGTATCTTACTTTTATTTACGATACTTTTAATAACCTACGATTTCTAATATATTTTTTCTACGCTCATTAAATACGGGCCACACCCTGCTCCTTTGCAGCCTTGGCCACTGCCTTGGATACCGCGCTAACCACTCTTGGGTCAAAGGGTTGAGGGATCACTTTACCCTGCTGTAACTCCTCTGGCCCCATCAGATCCGCTATGGCATGTGCAGCTGCTAAGATCATCTGGTCGGTGATATCCTTGGCGCGGACCTTAAGCGCTCCTTTGAAAACCCCTGGAAAGGCCAGCACGTTATTGATCTGATTGGCAAAATCCGACCGGCCGGTTCCCACCACTTTGGCCCCTGCCTCTTTGGCTATATCCGGCATGATCTCCGGATCGGGGTTTGCCATGGCAAATACGATGGGATCCTTGGCCATAGAAGCCACCATCTCTTTGGAAACAATACCTGGTGCCGATACGCCGATAAAGGCATCTGCCCCTTTCATTGCGTCTTGTAACGTTCCCCTCTTTCCGCTTTGGTTGGTAACCTGGGTCATTTTCTGCTGTTCGCTGTTGAGGCCCTCTGCCTCTCCGTATAAGATGCCCTGTTTATCGCATAAAATTACATCTTTTACTTGCAGACTTAGCAAGAACTTGGCAATGGCAATACCAGCAGAGCCAGCGCCGTTCACCACCACCGTCATATCCTCCAGCTGTTTCCCCACTACTTTAGCTGCGTTGATCATGCCAGCGCCAGCCACAATGGCAGTGCCGTGCTGGTCATCGTGAAACACCGGAATATCGCAAATCTCCTTGAGCCTTCTCTCTATTTCAAAACATCTGGGAGCGGAGATGTCCTCTAAATTGATTCCCCCATAGGTTTTGGAGATCAGCTGCACTGTCCGCACAATCTCGTCCACATCCTTGGAGTCGATGAGGATAGGCACCGCATCGATGCCTGCAAAACTCTTGAACAAGATGCACTTGCCCTCCATTACTGGCATGCTAGCCTCTGGGCCGATGTCTCCCAGGCCTAACACAGCCGTCCCATCAGTAATCACTGCAACCATATTGCCCTTGGAAGTGAGCTCGTAGCTCTTAGCGACATCTCTTTGAATTTCCAGGCATGGTTCTGCTACGCCCGGCGTATATGCTAGCGCAAGATCGTACTTGTTTTTTACATTGACTTTAAAGGCAGTCCCCAATTTCCCCTTTAATTTATAGTGCAATTTTAAACTCTCTTCTTGTATTGTCATTCCATACTCCTCTACCTTGTCCCCTATGTGTGAGGCATTATCCGCATTCTAGTGCTCAATGCCATGCTTCTAGTTGTTTTCTAGTTCGATATAGACTATTAGCAGCCTTTTCTATTTTAACACACTAAAACATTCTGCGTAAAGTGTCGATCTCTATGACTTAAACTGACAGGGCACAAGCTGCAACGACAGCTCTATAGCCGAAAGGCTTCTCAATTGTTCACCTGCGTTTTCTATACTCTCTAGGTGCACATCCTCATTGAATGGATAAACTGTTCTTTTATATTTTCCATAACATTTTCTGATACTATCAACTTTGGAGATATTATAATAGTTTTTAGCGATATTTTAATATTATATCGTCTAAATCCATGATAATATTATAGAGGATAGAGAAGTCAAGTGGAGAGGAAGATTTCAATGTATTTTACATATGGCGAAACAGAAATATCTTACCTAAAGCGTAAAGATCGGCGTCTTTCCCAAATCATTGATCAAATCGGTCTCATACAGCGCCCTGTTGACGCGGATTTGTTTTCCTCCGTCATCCATCATATCATCGGACAGCAGATTTCTACCAAGGCGCAGCAGACGATATGGAAACGAATGCAAAATGAGTTTGGCACAGTAACTGCCGATACCATCCTTGCAGCGGGAAACAATCGCCTACAATCCCTGGGGATTACTTTCCGCAAAGCAGAATACATCACGGATTTTGCTCAAAAAGTGAAAGACGGCTCATTTGATTTGGAGGATATTTGGAACAGGTCGGACGAAGAGGCCATTGCAGAGCTCATCAGTCTAAAGGGTATTGGCGTATGGACTGCAGAGATGATTTTGCTGTTCTGCATGCAGCGGCCCAACATATTCAGCTATGGAGATCTCGCTATTTTAAGAGGGATCAGAATGGTCTATCATCACCGCAGGATTGACCGCAATTTGTTTGAAAAGTATCGCAGACGCTTTAGCCCTTACTGCAGTGTGGCGAGTCTGTATTTTTGGGCAGTTGCCGGTGGAGCGATCCCCGAAATGAAGGACTACGCACCCAAGGGAGGGGAAAAACAAAATGGACGTACGAGAAAAAATGCGGGCAATTCAAAATAGGGATAAAGCCTATGATGGTAAATTCATTTATGGCGTCAAAACGACCAGGATTATCTGCAAACCGGGATGTCCCGCCAAAATTCCCCTGGAAAAAAACATCGTATTTTTTGATACTTTAGAAGAAGCCGTCCAAAATGGCTACCGCTTTTGCAAGCGATGCAGACCGGAAGAGTAGCCTTTTCAGAATGTACACAGTGGCTGGGCAGAAACAAAATCCAGCATTGATATGGAGGTATTTAATCTATGACATACACGCATCACTATCACTCACCTTTAGGTGGCATCACACTGGCCAGCAATGGGCCGGCCCTCACCGGATTGTGGTTTGACGGCCAAAAATATTTTGGAGATACACTGCCAAAGGAATATACCGTAAAAAATCTCCCTATTTTTGCAGAGACAGCTCGCTGGCTGGACATCTATTTTAGCGGGGTGGCCCCTGATTTTACACCACCACTATCCATGGAGACAACGCCTTTTCGAAAAGCCGTGTGGGAGATTATGCTCACCATTCCCTTTGGTCAAACGATGACCTATGGCATGATCGCCTCCCAAATAGCACAGAAAAGAGGCCTTTCCCAGATGTCTGCCCAAGCAGTAGGCGGTGCAGTAGGGCACAATTCCATTTCTCTCATCATTCCCTGCCATAGAGTGGTGGGAACCAACGGAAGCCTCACAGGCTACGCCGGGGGCATCGATAAAAAACTCCAGCTGTTAACTCTAGAACGAGTGGATATCTCTGCTTTTTTTATTCCCAAGCGCGGGACGGCATTATGAGCAACTCTACGTATTCCATCGTTCCCAATGACACGAAAGGCCAATATATGCTGGTTTGTCTCTGGGGGATTTAACAGTTCCCTTCTGGATACAAAAGGGCTTTGGCTCCCCTTTTTTATGGGAAACCAGAGCCCTTTTCTCATGTTTGCTATTCCCCCCTAGTTTTCCGGAGTCGCATCATCCCGTTCAAACACTTTTTTCAGGTATTGACCCGTGTAACTCTTCTCATTCTGCGCCACCTGCCGGGGCGTACCCGTGGCGATGATCTGACCGCCTCTGTCGCCACCTTCTGGTCCAATGTCAATCACGTAATCTGCACACTTGATCACATCTAAATTGTGCTCGATGACGATGACAGTATTGCCCCCGTCTGCCAGACGATTGAGTATGCCAATGAGCTTTTTCACATCGTGGATGTGCAGCCCAGTGGTGGGTTCGTCTAAAATATAAAGGGTTCTGCCCGTCTGCCGCTTGCTCAAGTGAGTCGCCAGCTTGATTCGCTGAGCCTCGCCGCCAGATAGAGTGGTGGAGGACTGCCCCAGCTTGATATACCCCAGCCCCACGTCCTTGAGCAACTTGAGCTTGGGCTCTATTTTGGGGATATTTTTAAAGAACTCATAGGCCTCATCCACCGTCATCTCCAGCACTTCGTAGATGTTCTTGCCCTTATATCGCACCTCCAACGTCTGGCTGGTATACCGCTGGCCCTTACAAACCTCACAAGGCACATAAACGTCGGGTAAAAAGTGCATTTCAATCTTCAAAATGCCATCTCCCTTACATACCTCACATCGGCCGCCTTTCACGTTAAAGGAGAACCTCCCCTTGGAATATCCTCTCACTTTGGCGTCCTGTGTCATGGCAAACACTTCCCGAATGGGATCAAACACGCCAGTATATGTGGCGGGATTGCTTCTAGGTGTTCTGCCGATGGGCGATTGGTCGATATCGATGATTTTGTCGATGTTCTCTAGCCCAAGAATCTTTTTGTGTTTTCCCGGGCGGAATCTGCTGCCATTGAGTTTTCTCGCCGCCGCCTTAAATAGAATTTCGTTCACTAAGCTGGATTTCCCACTCCCCGAAACCCCTGTAACGGCAGTGATCACGCCCAGTGGGAACTCCACGTCGATATTCTTTAGGTTGTTCTGTGCCGCGCCGATGATTTGAATGGTCTCGGGCTTGGGCACACGGGTCTGTTTGGGTGGACGAATGGTCTTCTTCCTGCTCAGGTACTGGCCGGTAATGGAGTTTTCCACTGCCATGACCTCCTGTGGGGTACCAAAGGCGATCACTTCTCCCCCATTTTCCCCAGCGCCTGGTCCGATATCCAGCAGATAATCTGCCTCCAGCATGGTCTCCTCATCGTGCTCTACCACCAGCAGAGTGTTTCCCAAATCCCTCAGCTCTTTCAAGGTGTTCAGCAGTTTGGTATTGTCCCTCTGGTGCAGCCCAATGCTGGGCTCGTCTAAGATGTACAGCACCCCCATGAGCTTGGAGCCAATTTGCGTTGCCAGACGAATCCGCTGTGCCTCGCCACCGGATAGGGTGGACGCCTGTCTGGATAGCGTCAAGTAATCCAGACCAACATTGATTAAGAAGTCCAAACGGGCGTTCAGCTCTTTGAGCACTCTGCTGGCCACCATCTGCTCCTTTTTGCCCAAGGTCAGTCCATTGAGGAATTCCTTGATCTGCACAATGGACATATCCGAAAGCTGGGAAATATCCAGTCCTCCAATTTTTACCGCCAGTGCCTCTTTTTTGTACCGCTTACCTCCGCATTCGTGGCAGGGCATCTCCATCATGTACTCAGCGATATCCCGCTTCATCCCCTCGGATTGGGTCTCCACAAACCGCCGCTCTAGGCTGTTTATAATCCCCTCAAAGGGCTTTTTATAGCGGGATACGCCGCTGTGGCTGCGGTATTCAATTTCGATCTCCTCTCCCCCTGTGCCGTACAAAATCACCTGCTTCGCGCTTTCTGGCAGGTCTTTGTAGGGGACGTCCATGGAAAAGCCGTAATGCTTTGCCAGTGCCCCAATGTATTGGGCGCTAAAGCTGTTGAACATGGAGAGGTTCCACCCAGATACTCGAATCGCCCCCTCATTGAGTGAGAGATTTTCGTCGTATACCACGCTGTCTGGATCTACCTTCATGATCACCCCCAGCCCAGTACAGGCAGGGCATGCCCCAAAAGGACTGTTAAAGGAAAATAGTCTTGGGGAAATTTCGTCGATGCTGATGCCACAGTCCGCACAGGCGAAGTTCTCGCTGAGCAGCTGCTCGGTATCCGTATCCAAGTTATATATGGTGACCAGACCGCCGGACAATTTTAAGGCAGTCTCCAGAGAGTCGGTGAGACGCTTTTCCTGCCCCTCTTTGATCTTAAGCCGATCTACCACCGCCTCAATGGTGTGCTTTTTGTTCTTCACCAGGGAGATCTCCTCGTCCTCTAACACGTAGAGCTGTCCATCCACTCTAGCTCTGGTAAAACCATCCTTTTGCAGCCCTTCCAGCAGTTTTTTGTGTTCGCCCTTTTTTGCCCGCACTATAGGAGCCAAGATCATAATTTTCGTCCCAACGGGCAGTTTTTTGACCTCTTCCAGCATTTGATCCACTGTCTGCCGGTTGATCTTTTTGCCGCATTTTGGGCAGTACACTTCCCCTGCCCTCGCATATAGCAGCCGCAAATAATCGTGGATTTCCGTAACCGTGCCCACAGTAGACCGGGGGTTTTTGCTGGTAGTCCGCTGATCAATGGAAATGGCAGGAGAGAGCCCTTCAATCAGGTCTACATCCGGCTTGTCCATCTGACCCAAAAACTGCCGCGCATAGGAGGAGAGAGATTCCACGTATCTCCTCTGTCCTTCGGCATAGATGGTGTCAAAGGCAAGGGAGGACTTCCCACTGCCTGATAATCCTGTAATGACGATAAATTTGTCCCTGGGCAATTTGATGCTAATGTTTTTCAGGTTATGCTCTCTTGCCCCTTTGATGTTAATATACTCTTGCACGTGATTCTCCTTATATACTCAAAAACTTTACTTTTTCAACGTCTGTTAGGTATAGGGCCTCTTATTTCTGAGGCAGAGCCATTCCGCTCTTCTCCAGCTTCTTTTTCAGCTTTTTGATCTCGTCTCTCAGCTTGGCAGCAGCCTCAAACTCCAGTTCCATTGCCGCCTTGTGCATCTCCTTTTCCAAGAAGTCAATTCTGGCCGGGATATCCTTCAGCTGGCTGCCATCTCCATAGGATACACTGCCCACAATGCGCATGTTATCACTCACCTCTTTGTGTATGGTGGTGGGAGTGATGCCGTGGAGCTCGTTGTAGGCCATCTGCTTTTTGCGCCGCCGCAGTGTCTCGTCCATTGCCTTTTGTATAGAGCCGGTCATCTTATCCGCATACAGGATAACTCTTCCCTCGGCGTTTCTGGCCGCTCTGCCAATGGTCTGGATCATAGACGTCTCATTTCGCAAAAATCCCTCTTTATCCGCATCCAAAATCGCCACCAGCTCTACCTCGGGGATGTCCAGCCCCTCTCTGAGCAGATTGATGCCCACCAGCACGTCAAACTCCTTCATGCGCAGGCCCCGTATGATATCTATCCGCTCCATCGTGTCCACATCGGAGTGCATATACCGAATGCGCACGCCCATCTCTGTATAGTACTCGGTGAGCCGTTCCGCCAGTTTTTTGGTGAGTGTGGTGATGAGCACGCTGTTGCCCTTTTGGGTGACTTTTTTGATCTCCCCTAATAGATCGTCCAGCTGATTTTCCACCGGACGAATGTAGATCTCCGGATCCAGCAGCCCTGTGGGGCGGACGATCTGCTCTACAATATGCCCTTTGGCCCGCTCTTTCTCGTATTCTGCCGGCGTAGCGCTGACATAAATCGCCTGGTTAATCTTCTGATTGAACTCGTCAAATTTCAGCGGACGGTTGTCGTAGGCAGAGGGCAGCCGAAAGCCGTATTTTACCAACATGTCCTTTCGAGAGTGATCCCCGTTGTACATCGCCCTTACCTGAGGAAGTGTCACGTGAGATTCGTCTACGAATAAGATGTAATCCTTTGGGAAAAAGTCCAGCAACGTATAAGGGGCTTGCCCCGGGCTTCTCCCGTCAAAATACCTGGAGTAATTCTCAATGCCCGAACAGTACCCCAGCTCTTTGAGCATTTCCATATCATAGGTGGTACGCTGTTCCAGACGCTCAGCCTCCAGTAGTTTTCCCTCTTGTCGAAACTTCTCCACGCACTCGGCCATATCCTGCCGAATTCTGGGCAGCTGATCCAACACTTTCTGCCGCTCTGTGGCATAGTGAGTGGCAGGGAAGATCATTTCATATTTGAGGGTGCACAACACCTTTCCTGTCAGCACATCAAACTGGCTGATCCGCTCCACCTCGTCTCCAAAAAACTCCACTCGCAGCGCCTTATCTCCATAGCGAGTGGGGAATACCTCTACGTTTTCGCCCCGCACCCGGAAGGTTCCCCGGACGAAGTTCAAGTCATTGCGGGTAAAGTTGATGTCTACCAGCCGGTCGATAAACTCCTCCCGATCCAGTTCCATTCCCTGACGCAAGGCCACTGTCATCTTCTTGTACTCCTCCGGCGCTCCTATGGAATAAATGCAGGAGACGCTGGAGACCACGATCACATCTCTCCGCTCCAGCAGCGCCGATGTGGCGCTGTGCCTTAGTTTATCGATCTCATCGTTGATGGAAGAATCCTTTTCGATATAGGTATCGCTGCTGGCAATGTACGCCTCCGGTTGATAGTAGTCGTAATAGGAGACAAAATATTCCACAGCATTGTGAGGGAAAAACACCTTGAATTCCGAACAAAGCTGGGCAGCCAGCGTCTTATTATGGGCCAGCACCAAAGCAGGGCGCTGTGTCTTTTCAATAATACTGGCCATGGTAAACGTCTTCCCCGAGCCTGTAACGCCCAGCAGCACCTGATCCTTTACATTGTTTTCAATTCCCTTTGCCAGACTTTCAATCGCCTGAGGTTGGTCCCCTGCCGGCTTATAAGGGGCCACTAATTCAAATCTCCTGTTCTCCATCGGCCAACCTCCCTCTTTATTCTCATGATATACGCCAAAAATTCGCACAACTAATGGAATTTAGCAGTAAATTTCCTGCTAAATACAATTTGTACGAATCACATTTTCCCCTATTTTAGCTCGATATTCTACCCGAGTTTATTTACTAAAGCTTTCTTCTATTATATCATAAACCAATATTTTTTGCTCAATCATCATTTCGCCAGAAGGCCATGTATTTTTTGTGATCGGTTCCTATTTCATGTAATTCTTCAAAGATGTTTTACTCGGATGGGAGGTGCACAAAACTACTTGAGGCGTCCAACTCTTATGCATCCCTTATTTTGCCTTACCCGGCACTTTACTTGTTTTTCCTATTTGCAGTACAATAGAGGTAATATATCAAGTAAAGGGGAAATTAAGATGATGAAAAAATGCAAAATCACTGTTTTAAAGACCACTTTGGACCAAGAGTTGGCAAAGGAATATGGTGTAGAAGGGCTGACTGCTTGTCCTATGCTCAAGGAAGGACAGGTTTTTTACGCGGATTATGCAAAACCCGATGGTTTTTGTGATGAGGCCTGGAAGGCAATATATCAGTATGTCTTTGCCCTGTCCCATAGCGGAGCGAAGGAGCTATTTTACTATGGCGATTGGATACGGGTGCCTGGAGTGGCCATTTGCAGCTGCAACGACGGTTTGCGCCCTGTCATCTTTAAAATCGAAGCCACGGACGAGGAGTCTCAAATCGATTACACTCCCGTTCGCTAAACTCATTTAGCAGCGGTCTATTCTTTGTGCTTTTCGCACTTTTTCTGCTAGATCTTAGCCAAATCCCCCTGTCTCATAATGGGATTTGGGTGTATTTGTTGTTATGTCCATTTGTGTACTATCACACTATCCCACCTCTGTGGCACGGTTTTTGACCTAAAAAGGAGTAGGGCAACTGCCATACTCCTCTTTTTCCTTTCCCATTTCCCCATCAGTGAGCACTAAAATACCCTTTATTCATTGGCAGGTTCTTGTGGATCCGTCTCTTGTGGATCCGTTTCCTGGGGTTTTTGATTCTGCTGTGTTTCATCCTCATTCATCACGTCATTTTGTGTGGGGATGTCGTTAGCAGCCGTTTTGTTCTTCCGATCCATGTAGAACTCCACAATATCCATCACCGTATAACCGCTGTAGGAGCCAGAATATCCGTTGGGGATAAACACTACCACGGCGATTTCTGGATCATCATATGGGGCAAATACCGTCATCCAGCTGTTGTTTTCCAAGTCGATTTGAGAGTTCTGTGACGTCCCTGTCTTGCCCCCAATTTGATCTTTGTATTTAAAATCCTGGAATATCTTACCGGCGGTACCTCCTTCTTCTGCAGATACCACGCCTCTCATGCCTTCCTTCAGTGCTTCCAAATACTCCTCTGGAATATTGAGCTCTTCAAAGACTTCTGGCTCCTGCTCCATGATCACATTACCATCGTTATCCACCACTTTATCGATAATATTGGCATTATATACCGTGCCTCCATTGACTAACGAGCTAAAGTATCTTGCCATAGCGATGGGGGTAACAGCCGTAGTTCCCTCTCCAATTCCCGTCAGTACTGTCATAGTGGGGTTCCACATGAGCTCCAACAAAATGGTATTGATCTGGTTATCCCATGCCTGATTTCGGGAAATTCGCTCTGGGATATCCAGTTCCTGGCTCAAAATTTCTCTGATTTGAGGACCTACTTGGGTCTCTCCCTTGTCACACAGCGCTATGAGCTGTTCGGCCACATTCTCCAGCTGCTCTTCCGAGTAATTGATGCCCCTCTCCTTGCCATAGCCTTTGAGCGTCTCTATTAAGAGGTTTTCCACTAAGTAAGGAAGAGAAGTCTTTTGATCATTAATACCGTTAGCACTGTCATAAAGCGCCTGCTGGTTACCAATCTGGCCAATCGTCTCATTGGGCAGCTGAATGCCCGTGCTACTGGCCAGGCCAAACCGATTGGCCCACTCATTTAGCTTATCAATACCCAGTCTATCTGAGACTTCAAAGAAGTAGTAGTTACAGCTGTTTTTAATGGCCTGCACCACATCTTGATCTTTGTGTCTGGAGAAGTATGGGCGCACCCAACAGGAAGGTGCTTTACCAGATACGACGTGCTTATCGTATTCTCCTTCATCCGAAATAGTCTCATGGAGCCCAACCGCTCCCTCCATTAGCCCTGCCGTAGCCGTTACCATTTTAAAGGTAGAGCCAGGCATGGATTTGGAGGATATCGCTTTATTGAATAGTGGCGTTGCTGGGTCGTCCCGCAATACTGCATAATCTTCCTCAGAGATGCCATTGGTAAACAAATTCAGATCAAAACTTGGGTAGCTCGCCATCGCCAACACATTACCCGTCTTTACATCCATCACCACAGCCGCTCCAGACTTGGCCAAATTCAGCTCTCTTCCGTTTAACTCCTCATCGTAATCCGCCTTATCCGCCCGATAATCCTCTAGCTGAAGCTGCTGTATTGTCTCAATATTATTGCCCAAAGCGGCTTCCAGGGCAGCTTGCAGCTCAATATCGATGGTGAGTACCACATCATCTCCCTCTTTGGGAGGGGTATAGGAGATCTCCTTGATCACCTCGCTCTTGCTGTTTACATCCACCACTCTCTGGCCCTGTTTTTCAGTGCTATTTCCCGTTAAATACTCCTCCATGCTACTTTCTACACCGATGAGGCCGATGAGGTCCCCGGAGGTGTATCCCTTTTCCTCGTACTCTTGCAGCTGTTCTTCCGTGCTGATTTCCCCTAAATAGCCGATGATATGGGCTGCCGTGTCATTTTTAGGATAAATGCGCACCGTGCCTTCCGAGATGGACACACCGTCTAACTTATCTCCATTGGCCTCTATCTCCGCCACCGTCTGAGTATTTACATTGGTGGCAATCTTAATAGGATTGTATGCCATATAAGAGCTGAGCTGTGTCTCCTGCCAAATGGATAGCACCTTAAAGGCCTCTTCATAGGGCATATCTTCTGGTATCCGATACCGCGTTCTCAGCCGATTATAGACCTCTAGCGGAGTTAATTTCTCATTGACATACATGTTCTCCCGCCAAGATTTTTCCCTGGCAGCAGCAGCTTCTTCGCTGATATCTCCAAAGTCAAAGTAGTACTCCCCTGCATCATTTCTCTTGATAGCAAAGGAATCAATGGTCTTGCCACCATTTTTTTCGATAATTTCTATTGCCTCTATGAGAATCTGCGTATAGTAGGCGTTATCGCTAGATGCGGTCTTGCTCTGATCTCTGGAGAAAACTACATCATAGCTCTCCTGGTCATAGGCAAGGGGAACGCCATTCACATCGAAAATCTCCCCTCTTTGACCTTTGAGGGTGATCGTTCGGCGCTTTTTGTCCTCAGAGATATCGCTATATTGGTCCCCTTTCACAATTGTCAGATTTGCCAGGGTAATTATCAGTATGGAAAACACAATGAGGATTACGCCACCAAATGCCACATACCTTCTTTTGAAATTCAACAATCTCTTTCCTTTCTAAGCACGTTTCACAGTTCCGAGTGTTTTTGAAACACGGGACTTAGCCACCCCTTGTGGTACAGTTTTTTAAACAGCCACAAAAGGAGCAGTGCAATCAAACAGTTGAGTACGGCACTGGGCAAAGTATACCGCAAAAGCATACTCCCTATATTCTGAGCATGCCCCAAGAACAAGGCAATCACCTCATGGATGATGTCTTTGGCAAGCGTCGCCCCCGCCACTGCTACTAGACCAATCCACCAGCCCTTTTGCTGCAACATCGGGTATAAATAGTAGATCACCAGCCCTATGATGATGTAGGGAATGGTGTAAAATCCCATGGCAGGACTCAATACTACGTCAATCATCAGCCCTCCAATCATAGCCATGCCAATGGGAGTAAACGTCCGCTCGTACATCAACATGCAGACCATAGCCGTCATCAGCAGATCCGACTGAATGCCAATGATATTGATCTGCACGAACAGTCCTCCTGAAAAAAACAAATTCAATATAATAATCAAAGCGATGAATACAAATCGAATCATTTCGCCACCTTATTCTTGTTCTGATGCTGTATTTTGGTCTCCCACAACTACCATGACCTCTTCCAGCCGTTTAAAGTCCACACCCGTCTTTAAAGCCGCAATTTTTTGCTCCGTGTTTTCTCCATCTTCTGACGAAGAGACAGTATCTCTGCTCACCTCTACGATTTCTCCTACATAAAGGCCTTTGGGATAAATTCCATCTAGTCCCGAGGTAAGTACTTTATCTCCAGGCATCAAATTAGAGTCAATGGGCAGATACTCGATGGATAGAATATCCTCTTCCAGTTCTAAATTCGCTCCATCTCCCTTGGCCACACCGTTGTCCCTCGTCCGCTCTACTACTACACTCACGCCACTGCTGGCGTCAATGATACAAGTAACTTGGCTATAGGACTGGGCAACCGACGTCACTTTTCCCACCAGTCCATCTGCCGTAATGACCGGCATATCCACTTCCACTCCATCTGCTCTGCCGGCAGAGATGGTAAAGGTGTCAAACCAAACCCCTGGTGTTTTTCCTATCACATCAGCACCAATCGTCTCATAAGTGGCGTTTTCCTCTTTGAAGTCCAGCAGTTCTTTTAATCGCTCATTTTCCTTTTCCAGTTCCGATTTGTCCGTCAGCTGGCTCTCCAGCTCTGACACTTGCGTCTTTAGCTCACTATTTTCATCTTGAATGCTTCCAGTAGCAAATACCCTATCAAAGAAATCCGATATACTGTTAGAAGCCCCATATAGCCACGACTGCATCGGTGCAAATACGCTGCCAATGGCACTTTGCGGTGCAGATACATCTTGGTCATTGACCGTGGCAAAGAGCAGCACAAATAATATGATGAGGATTACAACTGTAATCACTAGTGGTTTATTTCTAAAAAAGGACATCCCTTTTCCCCTTTCCAGCTGGTCCTATACGTTTTAACCTCTGGTAAAAATTCGTATATACTAACAATTTTATATTATAGCATATGCCTTATAAAGGGTGCTACTGAAAATTCATAGATAAATTGTTAACTTTTCATTGCCACGATTCCCAGAAAAAAGAGCCAAAACCCTTTTGGATTCTGGCTCTTTTTTTGCCCTCAATATATAGCAGCGCTCTCATTAAGCGTTCTGCGCCTCCAATAGGTTGTCTCCAGCTTCACTGCTTTTTCCCTTTTTGGTGCGGCTGTATAAGTTACCTGCCCCGATTGCCGCCAGCCCCTGGCATTCTTTGGGGATGACGACTTTTAAATTCAGCTCACTTTCTAAGTGTTCCTTCAGGCCTTTAACCTGAGCACATCCTCCGATTA
>CAJJPW010000010.1 GCA_905193725.1 uncultured Eubacteriales bacterium | reverse complement strand
AAAAATAAATTCATTGATTTGTATAAGAATATTGCATTCTTCCATATTGTGTGGTAAACTAATTTATGTAAAATAATAAAAAATATAGAAGTAAATTCCAAATAAAACAGCATCTCGGTCTACTTCATCATAATAACGGGGGGTTTACCATGGAGGAGGAAGATTGAAATGTTTTCTTTTTCAGACATGATGCTGTTCGGCACGTTCCTGATTGCTCTTTTAACCTATAACCATAATTTATTCAAAAAATAACAGATATCCATGCCCAATAGAGCAATATCTGCAACCCTTCGCAGCATTGCCCACCCGTATGAGACTGCATTTTTTATTCACGTAGGGCTCTATGCTACATACGATCAGAGCAGCACAAATCCATCATGCTGCTCTTTGGTTTCTCATGTATGATATTCTGCCCGCTTTCTCGTTCAGCTTACAGCCAATCTGGAATCACGTCATTTTCGATCAGCTGGTCATACGTCTGCCGCTTCACCATCAGCTGTGCGTTGCCGTCCTTTACCAGCACTACAGCTCCCAGCGGCACTTTGTTGTAGTTGCTGGCCATCGAAAAGCCATAGGCGCCTGTGGAGAGCACGGCAAGGATATCGCCCCTCTCCATGGTCGGCAAAGTGATATCCCGGATGAGCATATCCCCTGATTCACATCTGCTGCCCGCGATGGAGACCAGATCCTCCTCGGGCTTGTCCATCTTGTTAGCCACCACCGCGCTGTATTCGGCCTGATACAGCGCCGGGCGGATGTTATCCGTCATGCCGCCATCTACGCTGACGTATTTGCGAATCCCAGGGACTTCTTTAATCGTGCCCACCTCATAGAGGGTTGTCCCAGCTTCTCCCACAATAGAGCGGCCAGGCTCCATGGCAATCTCCATCTTCCAAAGGCCCTTTTTCTGTATGTTCTTCTCCATTTCTGCAATAATGGTCTTCACGTATTCGCTGGGTGGCAGCGGCGCATCCCCCTTCACATAGTGGATGCCATATCCTCCGCCAAAGTTGATCTCTCCAATGCGGTACTGCATTTTGTCGTCAATCTCCCTAGCAAAATCCGTCATGATATCCACCGCATCCTGAAATGCCTGAAGCTCAAAAATCTGCGAGCCAATATGGCAGTGCAGCCCTACTAGGGTGAGATTCTCACAGGCTAATATCTTTTCAATGGCCTTGATTGCCTCTCCGTCGATAATGCCAAAGCCAAATTTAGAGTCCATATTCCCCGTCTTGATGTACTCGTGGGTGTGGGCCTCTACCCCCGGCTTCACTCGCACAGATACCGGAACCTTGCGGCCTCTCTGGCCAGCCAATTCGTTTACAATATCGATTTCCTCAAAGCTGTCCAGCACGATCCTGCCGATTTTCGCATCAATTGCCATTTTCAGCTCCGCATTGGTCTTGTTGTTGCCATGCATATAGATCTTGTCGGTGGGAAATCCTGCCTGCAAGGCAGTGTACAGCTCTCCGCCTGACACCACGTCCAAGCCGAGCCCCTCGCTCTGAATGATCTTGCACATAGCCGTGGTCATAAACGCCTTACTTGCAAACAAAATAATGCCTTTTAAGCTGCTCTCCTTCAGTGTTTTCATATACCCTTGACACACATCTCGAATGACCTGCTCTTCCATCACATAAAGAGGTGTGCCAAATTTTTTTGCCAGTTCTACGGCATCACAGCCACCCAATACCAAATGTCCCTTTTCATTTACCGCTAATTTCTTGTATTCGTTCACTTCTCTACTCCCATATACCAAGAATTTTTCTATCCCTTCTCTATAATTGATTCTATCATGTAAAAATCTCAGCTGTCAACGTCCTCCCGCTCTGATCTATCCATGTGCTCTATCATTAAAACTCCACATCCTTCCAGCTATTTGATTTTGGGCGTTATCCATCTTTTTTATATTCCAGCGCTGCCGTACTCGCATCCCCGTGCTCTTAAGTAATCGTTTAAATATCGGCAAATCTAAAAGTACATCATGCCAGTTTCCCTCTCAGGAGGCGTCAAATTTACACGCACCGCCTCTACTGTGATTTCACTCATGGCTTTACATCAGGCCTCAAAATTTTCTATTGGCTTTCTCCATCTAATAGCAAAACTCTTATTCCCGCTGGTGAATTCATTGCGCTCAAGCTCCCATATAACAAGCTCCCATATAAAAAGAGCTCGCACATCCCTGCCAGCCCTTTTGCCTGATAGCCTTCTATATAAAACTTCCAATTTATTATTTTGTCATTCAAACAGCCAAGAGTACAGCACTCTTTTCATACAATGCTGGAACGTGTTTTCCTCTACGTCCTCGTTGACTATGATGGGCACCTTGCCAATTTCCTTTCCGTCCAAGGTAATTAAAATGCTGCCCACCTCATCTCCTTTTTTCAACGGTGCCTGAATTTGCTCTGACAACACAACCTGTTTTTCCACAGAGTTGGCCTGTTCTTTGGGGATCAATGTGGAAAAATCGTCTTTGGCATAGACGTTGAGTTCCTTTACCCTGCCATCTGCAATGGGCACGTTTTTCTTGACCAGTTCCCCTTGAGCCACAATGCGCTTGGAAAGGTAGTTCGCCTCGGCATAGTTCAAGGCATCAATACACGTCTGGAATCGGGACGATGAGTTTTTTGCCCCAATGACCACACAGATGAACCGTCCGCTCATGCCCTTTTTGGTGGCTACCACCGAGTATCCCCCCTCTGCTGAAGACCCTGTCATGAGGCCGTCCGTTCCCTTTACTTGCTTTACTAACTTGTTGGAGTTGATCATCTCTGTCTCTCTTCCATCGTTGTGGACAAAAGTGTCCATCCAGATAGAGGAGTATTTGAGACAAATTTGGTATTTCACTATTTGGGCGCTAATTTTTGCAATATCCAATGCGCTTGCCTTTTGGGCCTCATCTTTTAGGCCAGTGCAGTTCGTAAAGGTAGAGCTGCTCAGCCCCAGCTCTTGGGCTCGAGCGTTCATTTTCTGCACAAAGGCCGCTTCACTTCCTGCCACATGCTCTGCCAACGCGGTCATGGCGTCATTGGCCGAGCAGACGAGGCACGCTTTGAGCAGCGAGTTCACGTCATAGGTCTGCCCAGCATCTAAAAACACCTGAGTCCCCCCCTTGCTGGCCGCCTCTTTAGAGATGTTTACCTTATCCGAAAGGGAAATCTCACCTCTCTCCAGTGCCTCTAGCACGATGAGCAGCGACATGGATTTTACCAGGCTGTCACAGGCCAAGGGTTCCTGTTCATTCTGTCCCAGTATCATATTTCCAGATTCGCTGTCGATGAGCACATAGGCCTTGGCATCCGAGCGAATTCCCCCATCCGCTCCCAAAGTCATTTTGGGAAACGCCGGCGCCATGATCCCAATAACATACACAGTACCTTTTTCCACATATATGAATCCCCCAGTAAACATCTATCATTTCTTTCGCAAAGTAGATTTTTCACCCAATATGATCAATCGTTTTCGGTTTAGTATATGCGTTCGGCATGTCCTTTAGAATCACATTACCGCAAAATGTCAGTCAATTTTCTCCCTTCTACCATAAATCTCTCAAAATATCCCGTGATTATATTTCCTCTGGATTTTTGTCATGCCTATCAGCCCAGCAGCCAATGAAATGCCACATAAAATCCAGCCGTAACCGGTGGAAAAGGCAAAGTTAATGATGCCTGATATTACGATCCCCAGTCCCATGGCTGTCATAGTCTTCCCCATTTTCTCGGCATATGGCGCTTTATCTTTCTGAGAGACCTTTTGATAGTGATAGGAGTGAATCAAGGTGATTTTCTCCCTTTTCCAGATATTCCATCCAAAATATACACAAAGTCCACCCACCAGCACCAGTAGGATAAGCTCAAATAGTTTCATCTTCTCCCTCCTTTTTTCAGGATCCGGAAAGGCAGAGGGTCTATAGATGATGAATCAAATGGGCAATTGCCTCAGCGATGATGTGATTGGCCTTTCCTGCGTTTTCTATGACCTCCTGATGGGTAATCGGCTGCTTAGAGATGCCCGCCGCCATATTGCTCACATATCCCAGAGCTCCTATCCGATACCCACAGTGTGCCGCTGCCACCGCCTCGTGAACCAGGCTCATGCCAACCATGTCCGCTCCCAACGCCTTGAGCGCCCGGACTTCTGCTTTGGTCTCGTAAGAAGGGCCCACCATGTAGCCATATACGCCCGTCTGGGGCCGACCTCCCGCCAGCTTCACGCCCTGTTGGAGAGTGGAAATCCACTCCTCGCTATATATGCGGGATATATCGGGAAATCTTGGCCCGAATTCATCGTAATTGGATCCATGCAGCACATTGACCCCTGTAAAGTTGATATGGTCGCAAATGACCACCACGTCTCCTGGTTGATAGCTGCTGCAAATGCCCCCCACCGCACAGGTCAACAGCAAGTTCCGAGTCCCCAGCAGTCGAAAGGCCCGAATGGGCAGCACCATTTTATCCAGAGTAATTCCCTCATAATAGTGGAATCTACCGCACATGACTCCAATGGTTTTTCCCTGGTGCTTTCCCACTACCAATCTAGAAGAATGACCCTTGACGCTGCTCACACAAAACCCGGGAATGTTTTGATAGGGGATTTCCACTGCATCTTCCAGGTATTCTTGAAATCCCTGAATGCCCGAACCCAGCACTACCAGAAGATCTGGCGCGCCTTTGATCTTTTCCTCTAAAAAATCCGCTGCCTGCTTAATTTGTTCCATATTTATCATCTCCCCATATTCCTGCGTATTTTTTTATTCCCTATTCATTTTTGAATCAGCTGATAAAAGGAATTCCCATCACCCTGATAGCAATCCAACCCAAAGTACTGGGCTATGGTCGCCCCAATATCGCTAAAACTGTCTCTCGTGCCAATGTTCACATCCTGCTGGATGCCTTTTCCGTAGAGCAAAATGGGGATATACTCTCTGGAATGGTCAGTGCTGGGTGTAGTAGGGTCGCAACCATGGTCTGCGGTGATGATCAAAATGTCCTCCTGTCCCATGGCTCCAATGATCTCCGGCAGATGAGAATCAAACTCCTCTAGAGCCTTTTTCATTCCCTCTGGGTCGTTCCGATGGCCATAGAGCATGTCAAAATCCACCAAGTTGGTGAAAATCAACCCTTCCCACTCCTGCCTCATAAAGTCCACAGTGCTCCGGATCCCCGCCAGATTATCTCTTGTATGGTCGATCTTGGTCATGCCTTGTCCTGCAAAAATGTCCTCGATTTTTCCCACAGCTGCCACTTCCCTGCCAGACTCTTTCACATAGTCCAAAATGGTGGGTTTGGGCGGCTTTTTAGCATAATCTTTGCGGTTTGCCGTACGCACATACCCCTCTTTTGTTTTGATAAACGGCCGGGCAATCACCCGTCCCACATGGTAATCTTCCTGATCCAGCATCTCCCGGGCGATCTCACAGATGTGGTACAACCTATCTAATCCAAATGTCTGTTCGCTGGCCGCAATTTGAAACACACTGTCCTGGGAAGTATACACAATCGGATAGCCTGTTCTCTCGTGCTCAGCGCCTAGCTGTTTGATGATCTCCGTGCCAGAGGCAGCATAACCTCCCAGCACTTTTACATGTGCTTTTTCCTCAAATTCTCGCAACATGCCCTCCGGCAGTTTACCTGGAAACGTCTTATACGGCTTTTCCACAATCACGCCGGCAATCTCATAGTGTCCGGTTATGGTATCCTTTGCCTTAGAGACCTCTGCCGCCTTCCCATAGCAACCACAGGCCTTTTCACTTGGTAAATTCAGTATCCTATTTAACCCCAGCCTCTCCATATGCGGCAGTTGCATGTGTGTCTTTTCATAGGTGTGTAGTAGCGTGGCGCTGCCTACATCGCCAAACTCCTGTGCATCAGGCATTTCTCCCGCTCCTACTCCATCTAGTACAATTAATATCGCCTTTTTCATCTGCTCATCTACTTTCTCAAATAATATCTGTCATCCCTCTTTGGCCCACTTACGTCCGGCTTTCCCTTTTTTATTGCTCCATCCATTTATTTTTATTCTTCCAATCTTTTGGTGCACTATAAAATATTTGTTGAGAGATTGCTCAAGAGCAATGTGCTCACCTGTTGATCCCCCTGCGCTCCCTGCTGAATACTGCACTCTAAAATTGATAATATCACTAAGATGCCAAAAATGATAGCACATTTTTTTACAAATGCCTTTCCATATAACAGCTTTTCCCCTGGCGTTTTGGCCACGCTGCGGAGTTTAAAGAAATAGATAGAGCTTTTGAGCGACTCTACGCCCATTTTGCAGTAGCAGATAGAACAAATGACATATACGAGAAATAATGATATGACGAAAAAGAAATTTAGCCGCCCTACAGCAGACTTTAAAAAAAACACCATTCGGATGCCCCAGTATATCAGCACTCCCAGGCAAATGGGGAAGGTAAGTGCATAGTATCCAGCTAGTATGATCAGCATGGTCATGCAAAAATACCCCCAAATCAGCCAAAGCAGATAACTTAGCCAGGTATTTCCTACTATGCCTTCTACGATTGTATCTGAAATATACTGATTAAAAGAATCAGAAATGGCTCCACTATATCCTCCTGCAAAAAACCCGGCGATCAAAAAAAATAACACAACTAAATAGAAGTATCGATCGTTCCACAAACTCATTTTGATCCTGTTTGCCAAGCGCTGCATCTCATTACTCCCCAAACACTAAGCGCATTGGAGCGCTTCCTATCCCAATCTCCCAGCCATCCTATACGGCACCCATTTTATTAAAAATATATGCAAAAGAAATTATTTTATTTGGGAATCTCAAATACAGCAAAAAATCACATAAAAAAATGCGGTAACACCCGCATTATTCAATATTCAGTTTTTTTCTTTATCTTTTTCTCAGTCTACGTCAGTATTCAAGATGCGAATTCTATCCACTAGCATGGCAATAAACTCCCGATTGGTGGGTTTTCCCTTTGCCGCATTGATGGTGTAGCCAAACATGGTATCCAATACCTTTAAGTTTCCCTTGTTCCATGCGGATTCAATGGCGTGTCTGATATTTCTCTCCACACATATCGATGTAGTATTGTATTTCTCAGCAATCTTGGGATAGATTTTCTTAGAAAAATTCCCAAGTGATTTCTCCTCACGCAGCGAAATGTATACTGCCTCACGAATAAAATAGTATCCCTTTACATGGGCAGGAATCCCAATATATTGGATCAAATCGCTGATACTCATATAGTCGTCATTGCGTTTTGGCCCAGTAAAATTTAACTGGACTTTTTCTGGAGGTTCCTGGTTCTCACCCTTTTCCAGGCTGATGTTTTTCACCACATCGTCCATCCGATTTTTAAACGTGTGGAAGTCAAAAGGCTTGATGAAAAAATAGTCCACTCCTAACCCCAATGCCTTCTTCACAATGAAATCCATCCCCACACTGGAGGAGACAATAATCCTCGTTTGACGTATAGACTCCTGGCTGATAATTTCTTCGATCACCCCAAAGCCATCAATCATCGGAAGTACCAGATCTAAAATCATAAAATCTGGATGGTGCTCTTCATATTTCTCTATTGCCTCTTTTCCGGAAAAGGCAAAATCGATGACTTCAAAACGATCCATTTGACCTAAATATTCCTTTAATAGTAGCATAAAATTACGGTTTGCATCTGCTATTACAACGGAATATTTTATCTTGCTTTCTCCCATTACATAACCCCCTGCCTTTATATTATAAATTTATTATACTTAGGACGAAATAATTTGGCAACCATATTTTTCCAAGTTATTAGTTTTACTTGTCAGTCGTCACTATTTTCCAACATCCACTCAATATAAATTCCATAACCTTTGGTTGGGTCATTGATGAATACGTGAGTTACTGCGCCAATAATTTTTCCGTTTTGGATTACAGGGCTGCCACTCATGCCCTGTACAATCCCTCCCGTCTTTTCCAGCAATTCCTTGTCTGTCACCTCGATTACAAAGCTTTTAACCTCTTGGGAACTTTGGTCTTTTTTCTTGACAATTTTACAGTCGTATGCCTTAACGCCTTGGTCATCCAACGTGGTCAAAATCTGAGCCGAACCTAGCTTTACATCTTCTTGAGAAGCTATGGGCAATCCCTTTTCATAAAGTTCGTTCTCAATTGGCTCATATGCTTCACCATAAATGCCAACTTCCGTATTCTTTTCAATTTTACCTATTTTACTTTTCGATGTATTAAATAGTCCTTTTAACTCACCTGGTGCGCCTTTTTCACCCTTCGCAATATCTATAATATCAGAATGGATGATCTCTCCATTTTTCACACTAAGTTCTTGACCTGTATCGAGATCAGTGATAGAATGTCCTAACCCTCCAAAAGTATTATAAAGCGGATCGTAATATGTCAGTGTCCCTACTCCAGCAGTGCTATCTCTCACCCACAGACCAATTTTATATAGGCCGTCGTCTGCATCTTTTACAGGTTTTACCTGGATATCCACTTCATTGCTGCCTCTTTCCACAGTAAAAGTGATATTCTCGTTGCTCAAGTCATTAATCAGTGTCGATAGATGATCCGCATCTTCCACTTCTACTCCATCTACTTTGACAATCACATCTCCCACCACAATTCCCGCTTTTAGTGCAGGGTTCTGCTTACTGCCATCGCTGCAAATGATATCCGAAGATCCAACTACAAGCGCCCCTTTTGTATATAGCAGCACTCCGATAGACTGTCCTCCTGGGATCAATCGCCGCTCTTTATCTACGACAATATTGATATCCTTTACCGGAATTACCCCCAGCAGTTTTAAGGAGATCTGAAAAGAGCCTCGAGCAGAAGAATCAATTTGAATGGGAGAACCTAAATTATATGTGCTATTATCTTTCAGACTTGTCCCATTAAAATTGAGCGTCTCAACTGCCTGTTCATCCCCTGTAATATCTACATTAATAGGAAACCCGCCTACAAGTACTTCGCTCTCATCTTCCTTTATAAAAATCGTATCAGGAAGTTTGCTAATTGACAAGTATCCTAGACAAAACACTATAACAAATGCTAAAAACGGAATGATAAATATCCATTTTTTATAACTTCTGCCTTTCATAAAAACACCTCGCACTTTATATCCCTGTTATTTTCTAAAGTGCGTCATGTTTTTATGCAATGTAATTATTATATGAAATGTTATTTTTTTATTTCGTTGGCTTTTGCAATTAATTCTTTTGCATTTTGGATCGCAATTTTGCTGTTGCTTCCACTAGATAGTCTAGCTACCTCATAAATTTGCTGTTTTTCATCTAATTTTATGATATCCGTTATGGTATGCCCATCTTTTTGACGTTTTTCAATTAAAAAGTGCCTGTCTGCAAAGCTCGCCAACTGCGCTAGATGTGTAATACAGATCACTTGGCGGTACTTGGCAATGCCGTTTAATTTTAGCGCAACTTTACCCGCAATACTGCCGCTGATCCCCGTATCGATCTCATCAAAAATTAAAGTGCCTACATTATCTGTCTGAGCTAAAATATTCTTTAGCGCTAACATAATCCGAGACGCCTCACCGCCGGATATAATCTTCTTCAGCGGTTTGAGCGGCTCCCCAAGATTGGTGGAAATCAAAAACCGAATGCGATCTACGCCTTTTTTTGTAAATGTTACCTCCTCTACTGCTGGCAGATCTGCGATCTCTACGCGAAACACAGCATTTCCCATTCCCAGATCCTTCAGCTGTTTATTTACCTCTATTTCAAACTTTGTGCAAACCTCCACACGGCTTTGGTGTAGAAGCTCGCATTCATTATACAACTTTTTTTTAATTACATCAAATCTGTGTATCAAATCTTCATAATTTTTTTCACTGGACTCCAGTTGCTGGTATTGCTCTTTTGCCGATTCACAAAATCGCTCTATCTCCTCCACTGTTTTGCCGTACTTGCGCTTTAGATTTTGCAGCAGGCTGAGGCGCTCTTCGATCTGATTGAGTCTCGGCTCGTCATAATTAATCGTCTCACCCAGGTTTTTGATCTCCTCTGCCACATCTTCTAATGTATAATAGGCGTCAGACATCCGATCCACTATTTGTCCATACTCGCTGCTCAACTCGCTGACTTGGGAGATACAATGTATGCTGTGCTGTATGAGATCCAGTGCAGAAGATGCAGAAGAGGCGTCGTATCCACCATGGAGGGCATCGTAGCCGCTATTCATCGCCGTAGCGATCTTTTCCGCATTGATCAGCCGCTCTTTTTCCTCTATCAGTGCCTCCTCTTCCCCTTCTTTTAGTTCCGCAGAATCTATCTCGTGAATCTGAAATTGCAGCATATCCATCAAACGCTCTTTCTCCGCATCGTTTAATTGATTTTCACTGCACTGTTTTTTCAGGCAGGCATACTCTTCATATAGATCAGCCACCGCCTCTTTACGAGGATTGATTTTCTCTTTTTCATAGTTATCGATAAAGTCAATATGGGTTTCCTCTTGAAAGAGTTTTTGATGTTCATTTTGGCCGTGCAGCGTGATCATATCCTCTGCTATGAGGCGCAGTACATTTAATGGCACAATAATCCCATTGATTCTGCAAACGGATTTGCCATTTACTTGCAGCTGGCGCGACAAAATCAGCGTATCCTCCTCTAGCTCTATTCCATATTGCTCAAGCTTTTGCCTAGTTACAGGGTCCACATCCTCGATAATAGCCGTGACTTCCGCCTTATCCTGCCCCGTCCTGATGAGTTCCTTATCGGCACGGAAACCTAAAGCAAGGCCAATAGAGCCGATTAAAATGGATTTTCCTGCGCCAGTCTCACCGCTCAAAATATTCAGCCCCTGGGCAAACTCCATATCTAAACTCTCAATGAGTGCTATGTTTTTCACATGTAAACTCGATAACATAATAACCCTTCTTAACTTTCCTCTGTCGCCGCTCTCTCTATACCATCATATTTCTGAAAGTCTGTGCAATCTCCTCCACTTTATCCTGGGACTGGATGGCGATAAAGATGGTATTATCTCCGGCAATGGTCCCTAAAATCCCCTCTAATTTCAAGCTATCCACCACTTCTGCCGCCGCATTGGCGCTCCCTGTCAGCGTTCGAATCACCACCAAACAGTTGGTGCTCTCTACACTTAGCACAGTATCGCGGAAAATTCTGAGGAGTACGGGGAAATCCCCGTTTTGTTCACTGAGGGCGTATTTATACCTGCCATGTTTCCCCTGGACTTTGATCAGCTGCATCTCCTTAATATCCCTGGATACTGTCGCCTGAGTCACCTTAAAATCCGCCTCAATGAGCCGTTGTGCCAGCTCCTCTTGCGTCTCTATATCGTTATTTGAGATAATCTCCAGTATTTTATCCTGTCTTCTCTTTTTCATAAATTCCCTCGAAACTCAAATGCTATTTCACTTGCATGTTCCACTCTGTCAACTTTTGTTTGAGCAGGCCAAAGAAGTTTCGATCCTCTAAACGAATGAAATTGGCCAAATGATCTGACTTCTCCACAATCACAGCCTGTCCTTCTTCCACCTCAAAGTGTTCTTGGCCGTCAATGGAAAGGGCCACACCCTTGGAGTCTGGCCTTGGCCGCACCAATACCTTTTTGTCCGACGCAATCACCATGCTGCGAGATTGAAGCGTATGAGCGCAAACGGGAGTGATCACAAAGCATTCCAGATTAGGCGTTAAAATCGGTCCTCCTGCTGATAGAGAGTACCCTGTAGAGCCTGTAGGGCTGGAAACCACAATGCCGTCACAGTAGAGGCTTTCCACTAAATCCTGATCCACATAGAATTCCACGTTGATCATTCTGAGGATTTTCCGCTGAGAGACCACACAGTCGTTGAGTGCCACTGCCTGTTTGACAACCCTCTTGCTCTCTTCGTCTACGATGCTGGCTTTGAGCATAACACGGCTATCTATTTTGTAGGCGCCACACAGAATATGGTCAATTGCCACATCCAGATCCGAGAGCTCTGTTTCGGTCAAAAAACCTAACCTTCCCAAATTGATCGCCAGAATTTTCGGATTGTATTTGGCATACGTCCTGGCGGCCTTTAAGATCGTCCCGTCTCCACCTATGACCAAAAGAACATCGATTTTAGAAAAATCGTCCACTGGCTTTTGGTGAAAATAATCTGCCACGTTAGCCTCGTAGTAGAAGTTCTGTCTCTTTTTTTCTAGAATCTCAGCAACTCTGCGTGTGACCGAAAGATCTGGATCCTTTTGAATATTCGTGTTAATGCAAAAATTTAGCATATTCCGTTCCTTGTCACTTCCATCTAATTTGCGTATTTGATCCTATTTTGCATTGAGCGAGAAGTCTAATCTCATTCACGCAAGCCATATTTCCCTTTTATTATAAACAAAAAGGTATATTTATACAATATTTTTCCCCGTTAAAAATAAGGCCAATCAAAGAATAAACTGAGTTTTTCCCATAAACAGCCGTCTTCTTGGCGAGTAAACCGTGTTGCTCTCCTATTAACTCGTTTCTTTAACTGTTCTATCATTTTTAGCTCAGCCCATTTTCTTAGCTATCCTTTTTCTTTTACAAAAAACTGTATAAGTATCCATTTCTATCAATTCTCTCGTGCTATTACGGGGGCATCCAGCTGATTATGTGCCTGTTCCACTAAATCTGATATCTCCGGCAAGATTTCCCGAGCCTCTTCTTTTCCGACGAGCCAACACAAATATTCGATGTTTCCACAGGGACCTTTGATGGGCGAAAACGTCAATCCCTTACAAAAAAGGCCTGCTTCCCGTCCATATTGTAATACATCTTGAATCACCTGTTCCTGCACCTTGGGATCTCTCACTACACCCTTTTTACCCACCTTATCTCTTCCCGCTTCAAATTGGGGTTTGATCAGCGCCACCACCTGGCCATCTGCCGCTAAAACCTCCTTTACTGCTGGGAAGATCAGCTTGAGAGAAATAAACGACACATCAATACTTGCCAGTTGCACTTCTTGTGGGATTAACTCTCTATTTAAGTATCTGGCATTGGTCCGCTCTAGCACCACCACTCTGCTGTCATTTCGCAGCTTCCAGTCCAGCTGACCGTATCCCACATCCACCGAATACACCATTTTTGCCCCGTTTTGCAGCATGCAGTCAGTAAATCCCCCTGTAGATGCACCTACATCCATGCATATCTTTCCATCTATTGCTACACCAAAACAGGAGATTGCCTTTTCCAACTTTTTTCCGCCCCTGCTCACATAGGGGCACTCATCTCCCTTTATTTCCAAAGCAATGTCTTCGGGAAAAACCTGAGAGGGCTTTTCCACTCTCTTTCCATCAGCCCATACTTCTCCTGCCATAATCATCCGCTTTGCCCGGTCACGGCCAGAAATGAGACCTTTTTCTACCAACAATATATCAATTCTCTCTTTTTTCATTTCAGCCTCCTATGCCGTCAGGTGCCATATCCCCCGTCTTTCTCACAGCATTCTTTGGATAGAATCCAGATCCAGGCCCACTTCTCTGAGCAGTTCCTGCTCGCTGCCGTGGGTGATAAACCTGTCTGGCAGGCCTTTGATAGTGACGTTCAGTTTTACGTCATGAGCAGCATAGTACTCTAATACGGCACTACCCAAGCCACCTGCTTCCATGCTTCCCTCTAAGATGATCAAATGCTCTACCTTCTTGCCCATCTCATCCAAACACGCCTCATCTAAAGGTTTGATCACCCTTGCACTGACCACCCCAATGTCATGGTTTTTGGCAAGCTGCAAAGCCAATTTCATCTGGGGCCCATAGGATAGAACTGTGGTCTTCTTCAGCGGCCGAATCACTTCGAATTGATCCAGTTCCGCCAACGCAACTGCATCGCCCAGAGGCAGTTGACATCTAGGATAGCGAATACATACTGGCCCTTGGATGGTAAATGCCTTTTGCAGCATCGCCCGCAATTCCCCTTGGGTCCTCGGGGCATAGATGCGTATATTAGGCAGTACCCTAAGAATGCTCACGTCGAATACGCCGTGATGGGTTTCTCCGTCTGCACCCACTAGCCCAGCTCTATCAATGGCAAATACCACTGGGAGGTTTTGCATACAGATGTCATGGGCAACCTGATCAAATCCTCTCTGTAAAAAGGTAGAGTATACCGCAAACACCGGGTGTAGGCCATTTCTGGCCATACCACCACACATAGTAACCGCGTGTTGTTCGGCAATGCCCACATCAAAAAACCGCTCTGGAAATTCCCGAGCAAATTGTCTTAGGCCAGTGCCTGACATCATGGCTGCGGTAACCGCTACCACTTTGGGATTTTCCCTGGCGATTTTGATGAGTTCGTCACCAAAGACGCCCGAGTTGGTCTGAGTCTCATCGTCCATGGGGCTGAGTCCGTGATAGTCCGCTGGTCGATCTTCCGCTTTTTTATATCCCTTTCCCTTTTGGGTTTTTACATGTACAATGACGTTTTTGGGGGCATTTTTCGCCATTTTAAACGCCTCAATGAGTTTTTCCATATCGTGTCCGTTGACAATGCCAATATAGGTAAAGCCCATCTCCTCAAAGAACAGCCCTTTGACGAACACGAATTTTATGAGATCCTTCACCCGCTCGGTGAATCGGGCTAGGTGTCTTCCAATTCCAGGTATTTTATTTAAAAAGCCGGTAAAGCCCTTTTTGAATTGGTAGTACATGGGGCTGGACCTCAGCTTAGAAAAATACGAGTGCATCGCCCCTACATTGGCATCAATGGACATCTCATTGTCGTTCAACACCAGTATGATTTTATCCCCGTACTGATCTGCATCGTTGAGCGCCTCGAACACCATCCCGCCGCTAAATGCACCATCTCCAATGACGGCAATGGCGTTAGCGTCTTTGACTCCCTGAATTCGGTTAGCCCTGGCCAGTCCAAGAGCTGCCGAAATGGACGTGCTGGAATGGCCCACTTTAAAGATATCGTGTGGGCTCTCCTCTGGCTTTGGGAAACCACTCAATCCCCCATATTGGCGCAGAGTGTGAAATTGGCCAAGCCTACCTGTAATGATCTTATGGGTGTAGCTCTGATGCCCCACATCAAAAATAATTTGATCTTTTGGTGAATCAAAAACATAGTGCAGCGCCAGCGTAAGCTCCACTGTACCTAAATTAGACGCCAGGTGTCCGCCTGTCACTTTGACGTTGGCAATTAAAAAGTCTCGTATTTCCGAGGCCAGTTGATCAAGCTGCTTGTTATTTAGCTTTTTAATGTCTTGTGGACTTTGAATCGTATGTAAAATATCTTCACTCATCATCATGCTTTACTATTTGGCGCCATCTTTATTGCGCTTAAAAAAGCCTACAATCGCACCGATCAGCTCTACAATCTCCTTGTTTTTGTTCATCGCCACTTTTTTGCCCAGCGCCTTGCCGCTGACTGTCAACGCTGCTACCAGTGCTGAAATGGCAATCCCCACAATGAGATCCGCCGTTTCTCCGCCATCAATTACAATTTTATACGAAATTGCCGCGCCTGCTGCGCCGCTGATGATGCCGCAGACATCCCCTACTACGTCGTTACAGAAGTTAGAAACCATATCTGCCTTTTTTAGCATATTCAGCGCCACTTTTGCCTTTTTGATCTTTTTTGCGGACATGGAAATAAACGGTGTCTCCTGGCAGGACGCAAAGGCCACGCCGATAATATCAAATAGCACACCGATCCCGATGAGTAATATTAAAATGACCACTGCCCAAAAAATACTCAGCCGATCCATAAATACTTCAGCCACAAAGCTAATGCTGCCTGAGATCAACAGGGTGATAAAAAAAATCTTCAGCGGCCAATGTTTTGATTTGCCCTTTGAAGTTGAATTTCCCAAGTAACTCTCCCATACTTTACTATCAATATTTTAAATATGTGGTGATGCGCCGAGTAGACCTTGCAGCATATAGTTCAGTAGGATTTCCCTACAGGCTACTCCTCGTCGCCGTAAGAGAGCGGTTTCCCTTTAAAGCCTGCAATACCTTGTCGCCAAGTGTATAACTGAATCGCCTTAATAACCACACTATAATCCCCGACGCACCTAAAATTACAGTCTAGGAGCTTTCCTCAACAGCACAAACCGGAATCTATCCTCTTTTGCCAACATGGTTTCAAAAGGCGATTACGCCCTATTCTTGGCCAAAGTCAAGGGAGCATATTCCTCAATCCACCACATCAACGCAAGGCAGGCTACTCTGTACACAGCTTGAGGCCGCATATCAGGTTTAATCCCAGTCAGTAATTTTTAAAAAACCACCGAGATGGGTCTCCACGGAAGCTGGGTCGGCTCTCATATGCCCTTATGAGTCGCCCTTCTTCCTTAACTCCCAGCATCAGCTCCTAACGGGGCGTTAAAAGCCAACACCAGAAACTTCATCGATGTGCCCTGTACGGATTTTTAGGCCCGTCTTCGAAACCGGCAGTACCGACTAGAATACTGCACCACAAATAAATATTATAATCGATTTCACACAATTAGACAAGCGGTCCCTGCCCATTGTTACTTTAGCGATATATTATATGGCAAGAAAAAGGTTTTGTCAAACGCCAAATTTAGAGGATTTTTCAACGCATTTGGGAAAGCAGGCCCATCTGTTGGCCTGATCTCATTCCCACAAGTATACAATCGATCATACAGACAATATATCTGTATTTCAACACTTTTTCCCTTTCAGCGCTGCTTGGTATTTTCCGTATTACTCATTTTTCTCAGTCAATTTTTATGTTATGTAGCTGTTAGAAAGCGCGCTCATGGTTGGCGCAACAAATAGGTTCTAGATCTAGGTATGGAAACTTGACCAGCGCTCTTCGACGCTATTAGCTGATAGATATCGCCCGATCCGTCCTCACAAGGTAACTTAGCGCTGCTCCAACCATTCAAAAGATGTAGAAAAGCAGCATAGATGTTCATGCTGCTTCTTTTTGAAATTAACTTCAGTATCTTCGCTTTCAAGTCTGTTTCCTAGCTGTTTGGAAGCGGTTATCCTATCCTCGCCTTTTGCGGCTTTCAGGCTGTATTTCTTCATACATCACCCAAATACCCCGGCCCTACCGTCGCCTTCCTCGGTCTTTGGCATTTCGTGCCCCTCGCGCCAGCATTTCGTGCCCCTCGCGCCAGGTCCCGTGCCCCCCTATCAGTGGCCCCTAGGTGCTATTATTTTAATTCTCATCCGCCGATGATTCAGCACTACTTTCCGCCTGTTTGTCCGCAGACTCAGATGCTGGAAGATCGTAATTGAGATGAAAATTCTCTAAAATAGCCGCCTTAATTTTATTGGCCACCTCAGGATTTTCCTCCAGGTACTTTCTCGCATTGTCCTTGCCCTGTCCAATACGCACGCCCTCATAGGAGAACCACGCGCCCGCTTTATCGATGATACCCTGCTGTACGCCTAAGTTCACCAAGCTAGAACCCATAGAGATCCCCTTGCCGTAGTAGATATCCACTTCACAGGACTTAAATGGGGGCGCCACCTTGTTTTTCACCACTTTGATTTTGGTCTTGTTGCCAATCATCTCGTCGCCGTTTTTAATCACATCCGCTCGACGCACATCAATCCGCACGCTGGCATAGAACTTCAGTGCCCTGCCACCTGCTGTGGTCTCTGGGTTTCCAAACATCACGCCCACTTTTTCTCTCAATTGATTGATAAACACAGCCACTGCATTGGACTTTGCAATGCACCCTGTCAGCTTTCTAAGCGCCTGAGACATGAGCCGCGCCTGCAATCCCACATGGCTAGCACCCATCTCTCCCTCGATTTCGGATTTAGGCACCAATGCCGCCACTGAGTCCACCACTACAATATCTATGGCTCCGCTGCGCACCAGCTTTTCTGTGATCTCCAGCGCCTGTTCCCCTGTATCCGGCTGGGAGACAAATAAATTGTCTATGTCCACCCCCAGCGCCTTTGCATAGATGGGATCCAGTGCATGTTCTGCATCAATAAAGGCCGCTGCGCCTCCCCGCTTTTGCGCCTCTGCAATCATGTGCAGAGCCACTGTGGTCTTACCTGAGGATTCTGGCCCGTAGATTTCCACAATTCTACCTCTGGGCACGCCACCTACCCCTAAGGCAATGTCCAGCTCCAAACACCCTGTGGGAATCACCGATACATTCATATTCGCGCTGGATTCCCCCAGCCGCATGACCGCACCCTTGCCAAACTGCTTTTCAATAGAGGCCAGCGCCTCTTCCAGTGCCTTTTGCTTCTCCTCTTGACTGCTATTTTTAGGAGTAACCCTATCCATCGATTTCGCCATTTGTATTCCTCCGTTCTTGCTTTTCATCTGTAAAAATTGATCTAAAAATCCACCCTGCTCACGAGTGTGTTTCTTTCAGCAACGCCCTATTGCGCACAATGTAGTCCACACAGGACCATATGGACAGCACCGCGCTGGCGTACATGAGAATGAGCCCGATCGGCCATCCAATGGGGTTAAAGTATGGGTCTAGCAGGAGCATCACGATAATACCCACCATCTGCACCACTGTCTTGGCCTTGCCAATGCTCCCCGCTGCCAATACGACTCCGCTGCTGGCAGCCACCATTCGAAAACCGCTGATGATAAACTCCCTGGCAATGAGGATAAAGGTGAGCACGCCGTTTATCATTCCCTCTTCCAGCAGAATGAAAAGCGCCGCCGCCACCAAAAGTTTATCCGCAATCGGGTCTGCAAACTTTCCAAAGTTGGTAACTAGCCCCTTTTTTCTGGCAATCATCCCATCTAGCATATCCGTCAAAGACGCAATGATGAAAATCACTCCCGCATAGAGATTCCAGTTGTCTATTCCCAAATAGTAAAACAGCATAAATACTGGTATGAGCACCATCCGAACTAACGTCAACACATTAGGGGTATTTAGCATGTCACATCTCCCATCAAATCGTATTCGCTTGCTTGTGTCACCATCATATCATAAAATTCGCCAATCTTCAGACTTTTTTTTGCATTGACCAGCACCAATCCATCAATCTGATAGGCGTCTCTACCACTCCTGCCGTAATACCGGCCATTTTCGTCCTGCCCTTCGATCAATATCCGCATTTTTTTGCCGACTATTTCTCGGTTCTTTTCCAGGGAAATTCCACTCTGAAGCAGCATCACCTGGTCTCTTCGACTGTTTTTTACATCCTCGGGAATCTGATTTTCCATGTTTGCCGCCATTGTACCCTCTTCCTGAGAGTAGGCAAACGCCCCTAGATGGTCAAACCTCAGCTCCTCTATGGCGTCCAACATGGTCTGAAACTGCTCCTCTGTCTCCCCGGGGAAGCCAGTGATCACGGTCGTGCGAAGCACAAAGTCGCTGCTGTAGTCGCGAATCTTCCCAATGATCTTCCGAATGTTCTGGAGGCTGTTGTTGCGATTCATATTCTTCAGCACTTGGTCATCAAAATGCTGAAGCGGCAAATCCAAATACTTTAGAATATTATCGTACTGCACCATTACGCTCAGCAGCTCATCATCGATATTCTCGGGATAGCAGTACATCACCCGAATCCAGGGAATGCCGGAAGTCTGTGCCAGCTTTTCCAGCAAAGGCGCAAGGGCCTTTTTCCCATAGAGATCGATGCCATATTTGGTGGTATCTTGGGCAATCACTACCAGCTCTTTCACCCCGCGCTTCCCGAGCATCTGGGACTCTGCCACAATGTCCTCCATGGGCCGGCTGACAATTGGCCCTCTGATCTTGGGGATGACGCAATAGCTGCAACAGTTATTACATCCCTCTGCAATTTTGATATACGCTAAATGTGCCGGCGTGGTGTATATCCGCTCTCGCAAATCCTCCGGTCTTGTTTGCCGGTCATAATTTGTGTATATATGCTGGTGGAGAATGCTCTCCAGCGCATCTCCAACGTGCTCAAAGGCGGCCGTTCCCAAAAAGGCATCCACCTCTGGAAGCTCCTTTTCCAGCTCCTGCTGATACCGCTGAGAAAGGCAACCACACACGATGATCCCCTGAATGATTCCCTGTTTTTTAAGTTCAGCCATCTCTAAAATGGTCTGGATGGACTCCTCTTTGGCGTCTCCTATAAAGCCGCAGGTGTTAATCAGCACAATATCTGCATCCTGCTCTCTTGAGACAAACTCCACAGGATATTTGTGAAGTTTGGCCAGTATTAATTCTGTATCCACTGTATTTTTCGCACATCCTAGGGAAATAACCCCTATATGAATCATATTCTCCATAGAATCCCTTTCATTCCTAAACCTTTTAAAATGGCTCGTCTGTTTTCTGCTCCCCGAATAAATCGTAAAAATCCTGCCACGAGATCAGCACTTCTCTGGGCTTAGAGCCCTGGGCCTCTCCTACAATGTTTCGCATGTACATGTCATCGATAAGCCGTGCTGCTCTGGCATATCCCACACGAAGTCTCCTCTGTAGCATGGAAGTAGAAGCCTGCTCGTACTCTAGCACCAGTTTGACAGCCTCCTTGAAGAGAGGATCCATCTCCTCCTCTTCATCGCCATATTCGTTGTCCGTGGATTTTTCGATGTGGGCGGTTACGGTATCGTCGTAGTTGACGATGTTCTGCTCCTTCAAGAAGCCCGTAACTTCATCCACCTCTTTATCCGACACAAAGCAGCCCTGTACCCGCAGTGGTTTGGCAGCGCCGGCAGGGTAGTATAGCATATCTCCCTGGCCCAGCAGCTTTTCCGCACCGGACATATCCAAAATAGTCCGGGAATCCACTCCAGAGGACACTGCAAAGGCGATCCGAGAGGGAATATTGGCCTTGATGATACCGGTAATCACGTTGACGGAAGGCCGCTGCGTTGCGATCACCAGGTGAATCCCGCTGGCCCGCCCCAGCTGGGCTATCCGACAGATGGCGTCTTCCACATCCCCTTGGGCTACCATCATCAGGTCTGCCAACTCGTCTATGATGATCAGCAGCTTGGGCAGGGGTTTTTCCCCCTCTTCCTGTAGGATCTGATTATATCTGGCAATGTCTTTGGCCCCTCTTTTAGCAAATGCCTTATAGCGATCTGTCATCTCATTCACTGCCCAGTTTAATGCGCCCGCTGCCTTTTTGGGGTTGGTGACCACAGGTATTTTCAAATGGGGGATGTCGTTAAACACGCTGAGCTCCACTACCTTTGGATCCACCATGATCAGCTTCACCTCATCTGGCTTCGCCTTATAGAGAATACTCATGATCAGAGTATTGATACATACGGATTTACCGGATCCAGTTGCTCCCGCGATCAGAAGATGTGGCATCTTTGCAATATCTGCTACGATCACCTTGCCTGCAATATCTTTTCCCACTGCAAATGCAAGTTTTGATTTGGCACTGCGGAATTCTTTGGATTCAATGAGTTCACGGAACATAACCATGGAATTCTCTTTATTCGGCACTTCGATTCCAACGGCCGCTTTTCCGGGAATC
>CAJJPW010000009.1 GCA_905193725.1 uncultured Eubacteriales bacterium | reverse complement strand
CTTAGCCCCTACTCCTTTGCTTATCCTTTTGCTCGTTGCACTTTCTCTGTCATGGGGGAGAATCAGGTGCACAGCGTGTACAAATATTGCGCCGATTGCCGTGGAAATGATGCAAGGCGCCCAGCCCGACATCTCAAAAGACTCCGGCCACATGTCAAAGAATACTACCGCCAGCATCGTGCCAGCGGAAATGCCCATGAGAATTGCGGAAAGCCGGTTGTTGGACTTTTTCACCAAAAAGGAAAGCGCTGCACCACCACAGGTGCCCACTGCCCCTACAATACATCCAGCCAGCGCTGAATACAGATAGTCCATAATTCACTCCTACTTTGCCAATGGTTTTACTAATACTTATTCCCCAAATAAGCCCAATATGTTCTATCATAGGCTTTTGAGTGATAGATTATACCCCTTGGCTGGTGAGTTCCTGTTCTCTTTGGGCCATAATCAGCGCGTCTATCATCTCATCTAAATCCCCATCTAAAAATGCCTCTAACTTATAGAGTGTGAGGGAAATCCGGTGGTCTGTAACCCTCCCTTGCGGGAAATTATAGGTGCGAATCCGCTCGCTTCTGTCTCCACTGCCAATTTGGTTTTTTCTATTTTGCGCGTACTCCTCTTCCGCCTTGTTTTTGGTCATATCGTAGAGCCGCGCCTTCAGGACCTTCATGGCCTTCTCCTTATTTTTCAGCTGGGATTTTTCATCCTGACAGGTGGCAACTAATCCTGTAGGCAGGTGGGTAATGCGGACTGCCGAGTCCGTGGTATTGACACACTGGCCTCCGTGGCCGCCGGCACGGAACACGTCCACCCGAATATCACCTGGCTCAATTTTAATGTCAATGTCCTCCGCCTCTGGCAATACTGCTACAGTAGCTGCCGAGGTGTGCACTCTGCCTTGGGATTCAGTCTCTGGCACCCGCTGCACTCTATGCACGCCGCTTTCGTACTTCAGCCGAGAAAACGCCCCTTTTCCCTTAATGGCGATGACGATTTCCTTGACGCCCCCCAGCTCTGTATAGTTGGAGGACAGCACCTCCATTTTATACCCCGTTCGCTCTGCATACCTGGTATACATTCTCAGCAGGTTCTGTCCAAAGAGGGCTGCCTCTTCTCCACCTGTTCCCGCACGAATTTCCAAAATGACGTTTTTATCGTCGTTCGGGTCTTTGGGAAGCAAGAGCGTGCGCAATTCCTGCTCGAGGTTTTCCATACCTTTTCGGGTATCTTCCTGCTCCTCCTTGATCATCTCTACCATTTCTGGATCATCCGCTGTCTGCAACATCTCCTTTAAATCCTCTGCCTGCTGCTTGAGCTGTAAATACCTATCGTAGGCCTGCACCGTCTCCTCTAGAGATGCATGTTCTTTGGCCAGCTCCCGAAAGAGCTCCTGATTTTGAATGACCTCCGCCTTGGAGAGCTCTAAGCTCAGCTCTTCATATTTTTTCTTTATATGATCTAATTTTTCAAACATATTTTTCGTCCCTCTTCAAAACTTAATTTTCTTCTTTTCCTTTTGGTTGTCCTACCATACGATGAAAACGACAGCTTGGCCTTTCTAACCGTCCTGTCTTCCGCTAACCCTTATCACTCCACAGAGCCGCCCTTCCTTCACAGAGTCGCCCTTCTCGCCAGCAATTTAGGTGTTTTCCCACACCTATTCAAGCGCACTCTTCGCTGTGATTATATCCTCTATGTTTTCTACAAAAATCCCATGACCACACGGTCATTGCCCGCGTAATCCTGCTTACAGCAGATATCAGCATATCCCTGTTGCCTCATCAATTCCATCACCCTGTCCTTTTGTTGATATCCTATTTCAAATAAGAGCAGGCCACCTTTGTGCAGATAATCCCCTGCCCTTTTGATAATTTTCTCATAAAACTCGTATCCGTCTCTCTCTGCCACTAGCGCCAGTCTCGGCTCGTTTTCTCGCACCAAGGGATCCAGCGTCTGATATTCTGCCTCTCCAATATAGGGAGGATTGGATACGATAAAGTCAAACTTATTCTCTATTCGCGCAAAAAGGTCGCTCTGGTATGCCCAAAAACGCTTAGCCCCGTTTGCTTTGCCATTCTGGTTCGCTAGCTCCACTGCCTTTTGGCTAATATCCACGCCTTGGATGGACTGTAAGCTCTCCGGCCCATAGACGTCCAAGCTGACGCCGATTGCACCCGAACCGCAACAAAGGTCTAGCCCGCTTTGGTATCCTTTTCGCTTGATCCACTCCAGTGCAGTTTCACATACCAGTTCGGTATCCTGTCTGGGGATGAGCACATCTGGCGTAATTGTAAAGCGCAGGCCCATAAAATAGCGCTCCCCCAGCACATAGGCTAGTGGCACCCCTTGAATGAGCTGCCCTACACACTCTTCCAATCGCTCTATATCTCTTTGGCCTACCCGTTCATGGCCATATACATATAAATCACTCAGCGAACAATCCAGTATGCTGCTGGCCAGGTGTTTTGCGATCACCTCCGGTTCAGCCACTTGATGCTCTCTCAACTCCCGCGTGATATCTGCCAGCAGCTGTCTTCGATCCATACTCAAATGGACTCCTGTACTTTTCCCATAGGCTCTGCTGACCCTTTCCCTACTTTTTCCTCCGCAGCCATCTGAGAATCTCTTCCCTCTTGCTGGTTCTCTTCCATTACCCCCTCGGCCTTTTCCACCGTCTCAGGTTGCTGTTTGGCGGCTGCCTTTGCGTTTTCCAGTGTAGGTTCAACAGCCATTTGCTCGCCCTCGTTCTCTTCCTGAGGTTTCGGCTGCTGTTTTAGATGGGTATACTGCTGAATGAGGCTCTCCATCTCCTCTGGGGATTTCTCATTTTCCGCTATAAAGAAAGCGATGAGGGAGATCTCCAACATGGAATCGTCCGGTTCCTTTGTGGTGAGCCGCTGCAGCGCCATGCCCGGTGCGCGGACAATCCTCACAAACCGATTCTCGTATTTTGCTGCCAGTTTGAGCACTTCATAAGAAAGACCTGCAATAAACGGCAGTAAGATGATGCGCAAACCGAACCGCAAATACCATGCGTCGCTCCATCCCAACAGTGCAAATACCAAGATGGAAATCACCATGACGATAAGCAAATAGCTGGTCCCACACCGAGGATGTAGCCTGCTCTGCTTTCTGGCATTTTCCACCGTCATCTCCGCCTCGGATTCAAAGCAGTTGATGACTTTGTGCTCTGCCCCGTGGTACATAAACAGTCGCTTAATATCCTTGGTACAGGTAACCAGCAGCAGATATCCCATGAAGATCATCAGTCGAATGACACCGTCAATCAAGTTGAGCAAAATTGGCGCTTGCACGATCCCCTTAAAGAGATTAGTAATGGCAGTGGGCACGATGAAAAAGATCACTACAGCCAACACTACCGCAATTACCACGGCAAATCCCATCATGATGTCCATGGCGTCTTTGCCCGTCTTTTTTGCCAAAAATTTTTCAAATTTGCTGGGTTCCATCTCCTCTGCAGCAGATTCGTCGTACATCTTTGCCGACTCAGTAATGGTTTTTACCCCATTTACCAGCATCTCCACAAAGGACACCACGCCCCTTACGATAGGCAGTCCCAAAAATTTATTTTTCGTCGTGGCAGAGGAGTTCTCCTTTTTCCAAGTGGCTATGGATCCATTTTGTTTTCTCACAGCCATTCCGCTCCATTGGGGCGAACGCATCATGACCCCTTCCAGCACACCTTGGCCGCCAATATTTGATTTTTTCAATGTTACATTCCCTCGCTCAAATGTTTCATTCATTCGTATACGCCCATGGCATCCCCACGGCTCGTATACTTACCTACAATAGATTATATCATAAATTATGAAAGAAAAAATAAAAATTTTTGATACCTAGCGCTCCATCTCAAAAGCTGTTCTTGTTTTCTCTACAATATCGTCGGCAACTGTGCAATCGTAGCCCTGGCATTGAGGTCCATCTATTTCCAAACAGGTACGTTTCCCTCCTCGAATTCCTTTTACTCCAAAAAAAGGGAGAGTCGCAGATCTCCACGCTCTCTCGTTTTTTGATGCTATAACACAGATTTTCTCTGATTGAGGCAAAAACCAGCAGCGTTAGGCAGTTGCCTTTTCTGCTGCCATCTCTTTCTCCTCTCGCACTTTTTGGTTTAACTTGCGCATTTCCGGTACAATGAAGAATGCGACGATCACCGCTGAAGCCGCATCGGCAATAGGTGCTGAATACAAAATTCCATCCAACCCCATAAACAGCGGCAAAATCAAGATCAGCGGGATGAGCAGTAAGAGCTGCCGCAACATGGATAAAATAGACGCCTTGAGCGGCTGCCCCGTGGCCTGGAAGTATGTGGTGGATACAATCTGAAAGCCCGCACAGAATATGCTGAACAGATAGATCCTCAGGCATTTAATGGCAAAATCCGTAAAGTTCGCATCCTCCTGCCCAAAGATGCTGATAATCGGCCCCGGGATCACCTGACAGACTATCCAGCAGACAAAGATCATCGCCGTTGCCAAAATCACCGCAATTCCATAGGTCTTCTTAATGCGGCTGTAGTGACAAGCGCCTCTGTTGTATCCCAAAATGGGCTGTGCCCCAATGCCCACGCCAATCCCAAAGGCGGCCATAATCATGGCGATTTTCATCACAATGCCCATGGCACTTAAGGCTACATCGCCCCCAATACTGCTCTGGTTTCCATAGGCTACCAGTGAATTGTTCATGACGATCTGCATGATACACGCCACTGATTGGGTGATGCCCGAGGAAATGCCTAGCGTCAAAAAACGTCCCACTCTTTTCTTGCCTAACTTTAAATTAGATGTTTTGAGCCTCATATGGATGGGCTTTTTGGCAGGGCGCAGAAAGTACTGCAACAGGACGATTGCCGAAATCAGCTGAGAAGTAATGGTGGCAATTGCCGCACCCGTTACGCCCCATCCAAATATAAAAATGTAGATCGGATCTAGGATAGCATTTAAGATCGCCCCAATCAACATTCCATAAAGAGATAACCTAGGATGTCCATCCGTTCTGGCTAAATTGGAGAGCACCACACTGACCATATTAAACGGTGTACCCAGTAAGATTACCAAAGTATAGTCTATGGCGTAAGGCATTATTTTGTCCGTCGCACCAAAAGCGCGGAGCATTGGCTGCAAAAAAATTAGGCCTACCGCCATAAGCACTACGCTGATAATCACCGTGATAGTAAGGGCATTGCCCAGCGTCTTTTCCGCTTCTTCCTCTCGCTTTTCTCCTAGCCGTATCGCTGCATAAGCGCTAGATCCCGCACCTACTAACGTGGCAAATGCCAAAAGAATGGTCATAATCGGGAACGCCACCGTTGTCGCCGCGTTTCCCAGATACCCTACACCTTGCCCGATAAATATCTGGTCTACAATGTTATAGAGCGAGTTGATCAAACAGGAGATAATCGCAGGTACTGAAAATGTAATGAGTAATTTCCCAATGGGTTGATACCCTAAGGGGTTCTTTTCCCCTTCTCTTATTTGACTTTCTGCTACTTCACTTTCCACTTCTCTTTTCCCCCTTCTCTTCATTCATTTCGCCGATCACTTTGCAGGACTCCTCTGCCATCTGCTTGAGATTTTCCGTTAAAATTGTCTCTTCTTGTTCCGTTAAATTGCTGAGTAACATGTCCTTCCACTGATAGCTTGCTTGATAGACTCTTTCCACCACTTCACGCGCTTTTTCCGTGACATGAAGGTGTTTGATGCGTCTATCTTTTTCATCCACTTGGATGACAATATATCCGTTTTCCGCCAACTTTTGAACCGCTTTGGTAACCGTTCCTTTATCAAAATGGCCGATTTTTGCTAAGTCGTACATGGAGATGCCATCTCGCTCATAGACATACGTGAGGAAAAAGTACTGGCCACAGCCGATTTTCCCTCTTCCCATTTTCATGTCCATATACTTATAGTAGTTTCTCTGTATCACAGAGATGTACTTTAAAAAAGTGTGGTGATATTGCTTCACCCCGCACACCTCCCTGTCTGATCGCCGTTCTATATTATATCTCCAATTAGTTGAATAGTCAACTAATTGAATTTTCCGCTCTTATTCATTTCATAAAAGACAATCCTCTATTTCCTTCTTGCATTTCCACTGGCACTTTGCCGTATTGTTTTCACATACAAAAAAGAGCCTCAGTAGGCTCTTTTTTCACAATATTTCATTATTTGCGCAGTTTACACAGTCCTGCTTGCCGGTTACTCATACATCCATTGCAGGAGATGCACTTGGACTTTGTGTGATCTCCCGACTGCCATCTGGCAATGAGATCTGGCTCCCGCAGCAATGGCCTACTAAAGGAGATCGCCGCAATGTCCGACTGATTCAGGGCGTCTTCTACATCCTCAAACTCCCGATATCCTCCCACTGAAATCACCGGGACAGATACCTCTCTGGCAATGGCTTTCGCATTTTCCAGCAGATATGGCTTTACCGCGCCTTTGCGAATTAAATGTCCTTCTGGCGGCGCTACCGGGCTGCCTCCGCTTACCTCAATGGAATCAATGCCTAGCTCATCGAGTTTTTTACAGACATAGATGCAATCTTCTAAAGTGAGGCCTTGGTCGTGGAAGTCCATGCTGTTGATCTTACAGGAGATGTGAAACTCCTCTCCCACCGCCTGGCGCACTTTTTCAAATACCTCTAACAACATTCTGGCTCTATTTTGAATACTGCCGCCGTATTCATCTGTCCTGCGATTGAAAAACGGCGTAAGCCAATGGCTAAGTCCATATCCATGGGCAAAGTGCAACTGTACTCCATCAAATCCACTTTTTTTGACTCGCACAGCGCTATCGGCAAATGCCTGTTGCAGCATCACAATATCTTCTTTCGTGCCCTCCTTAGGTGTCACACCAGCGGGGTTTTTCACCGCAGATGGGCCCAAAATCGTCCGTCCCGAATCCAAATTATAATTGGTAGAAGATCCACCATATACAATTTGGCTGAACACCTTCGCCTTGCCCCGATGATGAATCATAGAGGTGAGTTGTTGATTCTCCTCGAGAAAACTGTCGTCAAACATACCCATCATCTTTGGAGCTGGCTGTCCTTCTTTCAGCACATTAGTATAACTAGTAATAATCAGCCCTACTCCCCCTTCCGCCAACTCTCCATAAAGGGAAAAGAGCTCTGGGGTGATGTGCCCATCTTCATCCGCCATTTCCTCGTGTGTTGCTGAGCGCACCGCCCTATTTTGCAGCGGAACCCCTCCTAAGTCAATGTGGTCAAAAATAGATTTCATAATTACTCCTCCTATTTTATTCTCGTTTTGATTGAAAAGCTGTTTTCTATCTTACAGATGTATTCATCTCAATATGATCTCATCTTGCCAATTTATAAAATATAAGCGAGTGGTGTAAACGTTTTACTGAGTATTGTTAAACTCGCTCCGATATCCGTTTTTCATTTATCTTTTTTCATATATCTTCTCAAAGTAAATGTGCCACTCTTACTTAGCGTTTCTATGATGTACCCAAATGGAATTGTCTCTGAAATACCTATATTATACTACTTTTTGGGTAAGTTTTCATCAAAATATTTGTATTGTAAAAGAATATGGAAATTACCTATTTCTTTATGGAATCTCTCTTCCCTATTTATGAATATTTTTTAAGAAAATGCAATATATAAGTCATTTCTAAATTTTTTGTACTCTCCCTGCAATTTCAGAATGCGATTTTTCATACTTGCATTACTCCGCTAAGGCTGCCTGTACAAACGCATTTCCCTAAACCAATGGCAATATCTCACTTAGGCTCCCTATTAAGAGAAGTTTGTCTGCTCGCAGCACTTTATAGAAACTACTACTCTTCCTTTTTTTGTAAATATACATCGCGATTTCTCTTTCATGATTCTCTGATAAATGATCAGCTTCTAAATTTACCAGTTGAACTAGTTGTTTTAGAAGAGATATAAAAATGGCCAATGCAGATTGCATCAGCCATTTTTATCGTTTTGTCCATTATTTTATTTCTTGTGTGAGATCCAACCGATCTAACAGCTCTTTGGTTGGGATACCGTATTGATCCCATCCTCTCAGCTCATAATAATCGTCCAGCATTCCAGCTACGTCCGGAATGTTAGTGGCAGATCCACCGCTTCCTCTTCTCATGGTCATCTTAGGAGGTAATACATCGTCTTTTCTGGACTGGCCATCTCTCACCAGATACATTCTCTTTAGGTTGAAGATTCTCTCTCCGGCCCGCATCAGTTCTTCATGAGTCATATCCCAGCCAGTAGCCATATTCACCCATTCTACAAAGGTATCCACCGTTGCCTCACCTAGGCCAAAGATGATGAACTTGCAGCAGTTTAAGGTGTCGCAAATGGCACAGAAATCCTGCATCTCCTTCACCAGATTAGATTGGTATTTCTCCGTGCTGTAGCGCTCCAATTTCATAGGCGGTACTACCCCAAATCCTGGGAAGTCTCCACCTGCTTCAAAGTCGTGGATAAACGCGTTTAAGTGGCAAGCGCCTCTTGTGCTAGTGGCATATTGAAGCCCTGTTGCATCTGACATTCTAGGATCGTGAGCTGGGAAATCCATTCCCCTCACATGTACAGCAAACTCTGGCGCAATGCCGCCCAATGCTTCAGCCGCTCTCTTGGTACCCTCAGCCAGCATATCTCCTAATTTTCCCTCTCTGAAAGCGATCATTTTGATGATCTTCATCATGGCCTCGTCATTGCCAAAGGGTGCTTCAAATCCAAGATCTTCTTTGGTAATCACTCCTGCCTCATAAGCTTCCATTACAAAAGACACTGTATTACCCGCTCCAATGGTATCCAGGCCATAGCGGTTGCACAGCTCATTGGCATAGGAAATGGCAGAAAGGTCATCTATCATACAGCCAGAGCCCATCAGTCCTAGGGTTTCATATTCTGGGCCGCCGCCCAATACACAGGCATATTTCCCTTCGCCTTCTTTGATTTCAATGGTTCTGCCGCAGCCGATCACGCACTGTGCACAGTGATATCTCTTTTTCAAAATTTGCTCGGTTAAAGCAACACCGGTAATTTTTTCTACGTTTTCAAAACTGCCTGCTGACCAGTTTTTAATGGGCAAATCGCCTACTGCTTCTACACCCGACATGCCGCCGGCAGTTCCATATTTTCCAAGTCCATCATAGGTGGCATCTTTAATGGCAGGAGCCCATTTCTTAATGCTCTCCCTCATGCCCTCTTCATCTGCCAGTGCTGGCCGAATGTTGCCATTTACGGCAATCGCCTTGAGCTTTTTGGAGCCCATCACAGCACCTACGCCGCATCTTGCAGCTGCTCTTCCCTCTCTACCGTCGTTCATGACAGCAGAGGTGAGCACCAAATTTTCACCAGCTGGTCCGATACATGCAATCGTGGTCTTTTTGCCGTGTTTTTCCTTCATGATGTCATCCAGCTCATAGGTGTCCTTGCCCCAGATGTCATCAGCGTCTTTGATCTCTGCCACGCCATCCTCAATGTATATGTAGCATGGCTTTTCCGACTGTCCTTTGATGATTAGGCCATCTACACCAGCTTTTCTCAGCTTTGCACCCCATGTTCCCCCTGAGTTTGCCTCTCCAAAAGAGCCGGTCAGCGGCGAACGGGTGATGACCTGATACCGGCCAAAGTTCGGCACATTGGTGCCAACTAGTGGGCTGGTCATAAAAATCAGTAAATTGTCCGGTCCTAATGGATCCGTATGTTGATCTGTCTCGTCATAGAGAATTTTCGTGCCTAGGCCGCTCCCGCCTAAGTACTTTCTGAGTGTTTCCTCGCTGAATTCCTGTTTGGTAATCGTCTTTGTGCTCAAATCGATGCGCAAGAAATTACCGTAATAACCATACTTCATACCATTCACCTCATACATATTGTGTTTTTCCAAGAGTCGTGTGCAGCGTGCGCCCTTCGCTGCACACAGCCCTAATTTCTGTTATTACTATTTTATCATATTGTGCAAATAAACACAAAGCAAATATCATCCACCTAGCATATGATTTAAAATTTTTACAGACTGTCCATCTCTCACAGGAGTATCTTTTCCATATACAATTTCGCCATCTACGGCGTAAATTGCCTTTAAAATCCCCTCGCTTGTGATGTATCCCTTTCTTGCCAAGGTGTCTTTTACCTCAGGATATTTCTCAAATAGAAATTGAGAAATATCCTCCAAGGTAATGGCGTCTCTATCAAATTTCATCTCCATCTGCTTAGTCTGATAAAAGTCAAAAAACGGCACTCCCAATTCTACTTTGATTGTCATACCTAAAATCCTTTATTTTTTCGTGTAATCGTAGAAGCCCTTGCCCGTCTTTCTCCCCAGATATCCTGCTCTCACGTATTTTTTCAGCAGAGGATGTGGGCGATATTTAGGATCCCCTGTTCCCTGATACAGCTCGTTCATAATCGCCAGGTTTACGTCATGGCCTACTAGATCTCCCAATTCCAACGGACCCATTGGCATATTGGCGCCGTATTTCATGGCCTTATCAATATCCTCTACGCTGGCAATGCCATCTGCATAGATGGAAATGGCCTCGTTAATCATCGGGATGAGGATTCTGTTTACCACAAAGCCAGGCGCTTCATTTACGAGCACAGGCTCTTTCCCTAAATCTTTGCTAATCTGAGTAATTTTTTCCACCACTTCTTCCGATACTAATAAGCTCTTCACGACCTCGATGAGCTTCATCACAGGTGCTGGGTTAAAGAAATGCATCCCCACGACTCTGCCAGGGTGCTTTGTGGCCACTGCCATCTCGGTAATGGACAGAGAAGAAGTGTTAGAAGCTAAAATAGCGTTTTCAGATACAATGCCATCTAGCTGGGTGAACACATCTTTTTTCACTTGCAGGTTTTCTACAATCGCCTCTACTACCAAATCACAGTCTTTGGCATCGTTGATGTCCAGTGTCTTGATCAAGTTGGATAGGATTTTATTCTTATCGTCTTCAGACATCTTTCCCTTGCTCACTTGGCGGGAAAGGCCTTTGTCGATACCCGCATAACCCTTATCCACAAATTCCTGTTTGATATCATAGAGTTTTGTCTGGATTCCCTTGCTAGCAAATACTTGAGCAATGCCGCTGCCCATCGTACCTGCACCAATCACCATTACTTTCATCGTTCATATCCCTCGATTCTTTTTTATATTAAGCTTTTGCCGGCGCTTCGCCGTTTCTCATATGGGACTAATGTTATTATTTTTTCAATCGCTCGTTTATACCGCCCGTTTACTATTTGTTTGAGAACTTCTCTACCTTTTCCTTGTTCACAAACGCGCCCATGCCCAGTTTCTGATCTTCGGTGGCGAACAACGATCCAAAGATCTGTGCCTCCAGGGCCACGGCACTGCTCATGTCCATCTGCATCCCTGTGTTGCAGGATAGCTTTGCCGCCTGTACGCCCAAAGGCGCATTGGCTGCGATCTTCCCAGCGATCTTTAGCACACAGTCCATCAGCTCTTCAGGAGCCACGACCTCCTCTACTAGGCCGCACTCTTTTGCCTCTGCCGCCTTCATTTTGCCAGCAGTGTACATGAGTTTTTTCGCCTTTGCCGGCCCAATGAGCCGCGCCAAGCGCTGGGTTCCACCGTAGCCTGGCATGATTCCCAGGCTGGTTTCTGGTAAGCCGAGCACTGCATTTTCACTGGCAATTCTAAAATCACAAGCCATGGCAAGCTCTAAGCCACCGCCTAAGGCAAATCCATTGACAGCTGCAATGACAGGTACCCGTAGCGTCTCAATCTTGCGGAATACGCGGTTCCCCAGTGCACTAAATTCTTTGGCCTCTCCCACCGACATTTCCAGCATAGCGGCAATATCCGCGCCTGCCACAAATGCCTTAGGGCCTGCGCCTGTTACAATAGCACAGTAGATCTCCTTATCCTCATCCACTTCATCTACCGCCGCTTCCAGGTCTAATAACACCTGTGTGTTCAAAGCGTTGAGTGCTTTCTCTCTGGATACAGTGATAATGGCAATGTGATCCTTTTTCTCTAACAATACAAAGCTCATAATGACCTCCTTATTTGCAGAGTTCGTCCCGCTGTACGATCAGTGCTTCGCCCATGCCACCGCCGATACACAGCGTAGCCAGCCCATTTTTCGCATCTCTCTTGATCATCTCATAAAGCAGAGTGATAAGAATTCTGGCGCCAGACGCGCCGATGGGGTGTCCAATGGCAATTGCGCCACCGTTCACATTTACTTTCGCAGGATCCAGGCCTAACTCTTTCACAACGGCAACTGCCTGTGCAGCAAACGCCTCGTTGGCCTCCACTAAGTCCAGATCATCTACCGTCATGCCGGCTTTTTCCAACGCCTGTCTAGTAGAAGGCACTGGGCCCATACCCATGATGCTGGGATCTACGCCCTTGGAGCCATTGCTCACGATCTTGGCCAGCGGCTTTAAGTTGTTCTTTTTGATGAAATCCTCAGATGCTACGATCACGCAAGCGCCGCTGTCGTTAATACCAGAAGCGTTGCCCGCTGTCACCGTGCCGCCTTTTTTAAAAGCAGGCTTTAATTTTGCTAGCACCTCCACCGTGGTATTGGGGCGAATAAATTCGTCCTTATCAAATACGATGGGATCCCCTTTTCTCTGAGGGATTTCAATGGGCACGATCTCATCGTCAAATCTTCCAGATTCTCTAGCAGCAGCAGCCTTTTTCTGTGAGTTAGCAGCAAATTCATCCTGCATTTCTCTAGTGATGCCGTATTTTTCCGCTACATTTTCTGCAGTAATTCCCATATGATAATCGTTGAACACATCCCACAGTCCGTCTTTGATCATCACGTCTACCATCTGGATGTCGCCCATTCTAGCACCCCATCTGGTGGGCATTGAAACATAAGGGGCTCTGCTCATGCTCTCCATGCCGCCAGCAACGACCACTTCTGCATCGCCACAGCGAATGGATTGTGCTGCCAGTGCCACACTCTTCAGACCGCTTCCACAGACCTTGTTGATAGTAAATGCTGGAACTTCCACATCAATTCCCGCCGCCAAAGCCGCCTGTCTTGCAGGGTTCTGGCCCTGTGCTGCTTGCAAGACGTTTCCCAAGATGACTTCATCTACGTCCTTTGCTGTGATGCCGCCTCTCTTGAGCGCCTCTTTAATAGTCACTTCTCCTAACGTAGCCGCTTTCACATCTTTTAACGAGCCTCCAAAACTGCCTACTGCAGTTCTCGCCGCAGATAAAATGTACACGTTTCTCATACAAGAACTCCTTTTCAATTTTAATTCATTGGTTTATAGAAAGATAATATTTACTGTTTTTTTCCAGCTAACAGGGAATTTCCCATATAGACAAAAAGCAAGCTGCCTGATAGGCGCGCTACTGGCGCCTATCCAGACATTTGCTTAGTTTGATCTGTCTATTTATTTTCTAGAGATTGCCTTCTTTGCTGCTTCTACAATGTACTTCGCTGTTAAGCCAAAGCGCTCTGCCAAGTATTCTACTTCGCCTACTTCGCCGTATTCGTCTTTGACGCCAACTCTTTCCACTGGAACTGGGCATTCTTCAACTACCACTTCTGCAACAGCACTTCCCAGGCCGTTGATGATGTTGTGGTTTTCCGCTGTCACGATAGCGCCTGTTTCCTTTGCAGCTGCGATAATCGCTTCTCTATCGATAGGTTTGATTGTGAACATATTGAGTACTCTTGCGCTGATGCCCTGTGCCTCTAACTCTTTGGCTGCATCAATTGCCTCTGCCACACAGTATCCTGTTGCAAAGATGGTGACGTCCTTACCATCTCTGATAGGCGCTGCTTTGCCGATTTCAAAGTCAGAACCCATTTCATAAACCTGACGAGAGGATTTTCTCACCAGTCTGATGTAGTGTACACCATAGGTGTCTTTTACTTTGGGCAGAAGGTTATCCAGCATTGCACAGTCTGTAGGCTCAATGATGGTAATGCCAGGAACGTTTCTCATGATGCCCAAATCTTCAAAGGGCATGTGCGTTCCACCATTGTAGGCTGCTGTGATTCCCGGGTCGCTGCCAATGAGCTTCACGTTTAATTGGGAGAATCCGCAGGAGAGGAATACTTGGTCATAATCACGTCTGCCGGCAAATGCGCCAAAAGTATGCATAAAGGGAATCAGGCCAGTTGCAGACATACCAGCGCCTACGCCTACCATGTTCGCCTCTTGAATGCCGCAGTCGATCATTCTGTCTGGCATTTCCTTTTGGAAGCCAGCGGTGCCGATGGAGCCAATCAGGTCAGCGTCCATTGCATATACTCTGGGATCTTCTTTTGCCATCTTGGTCAGCTGTGCAGCATAGATATCTCTCATGATGGTTTTTTCAACATCGTTGGTTTTTGATAATTTAATGTTCATCTCATATTCCTCCAGATTAAACAAGTTTTGCAGTTAATTCTGCAATAGCGCCATCCATTTGCTCGTCTGTCACGTTGATGTGGTGGTTCATCATCATCTCTTCCAGATAAGTAACGCCTTTGCCTTTAATAGTGTTCATAACGATAGCGGTCGGTTTTCCCTTTACTTGTTTTGCCTTTTGGAGAGCGTCATCAATTGCCTCGATATCATGGCCGTCGATCTCATAAGTATTCCATCCAAAAGATTCAAACTTTGCTTTCACGTCGCCCATATCGCAAACGTCTTTTGTGTAACCATCCAGCTGTTTTTTGTTGTAGTCGTAAAGCACTACTACGTTATCCAGCTTTCTCTGGTTCGCATACAGAATAGCTTCCCAAACTTGACCCTCGTTGGATTCGCCATCGCCTACGATGCAGTATACTCTGTTTGGCTTGCCCTGTGCTTTGAGTCCTGTAGCAACGCCCATGGCCAGGGAAATCCCCTGTCCTAGCGAACCTGTGGAGATATCCACGCCAGGGGTCTTATTTCTATCTGGATGGCTGGGCAAAATCGTACCAGGACGGTTTAAGGTGAGCAGTTCTTTTTCGTCAAAGAATCCCTTTAATGCCAAAGTTGCATAGAGCGCTGGGCCGGCATGTCCCTTGGAGAGTACAAACCAATCTCTATCTTCCCATCTAGGATTTTTGGGATCGTATTTCATCTCTTTGCCATAGAGCACGGCCAATGCATCTGCAATGGACAAGGAGCCGCTCAGATGGCCAAAGCCTCTGGCTTTGATTTCCTTACAGCACCCGATACGAATTTGAGTAGCGAAGTTTTGAAGTTCCTTTTTTAACTCAGTGTTCATAATACCTATCTCCTAATAAATTTAAAATCAAATATTTTCAGCATTGCTATTTTTACCGTGAAAATAGCCTTTCATACGGTAGACACCGCTTTGTCTTCCACATAGCCAGAAAGCCCTGCTCTCCCCTTTTTCACATGAGGCCCCCCTTGCACATGAGGCCCCCTTTCACATGAGACCCCCTTTCACATGAGACCCCCTTGGCTAGACTGTCCTCAGTCTTTGAAGCTCTCGTGGAACCGTCTTTCGTACTCTTCTTTGAGGCCATCGCGGAAGTTTGGATGAGCGATGTTAATCAGTCTTCTCGCTCTCTCGCGGAGGGTCTGCCCTCTTAGGTATGCAATACCATATTCTGTAATAATATATCCCACATCTGCTCTAGAGGTGGTGACAGTAGCACCGTGATCTAGGAAAGGAACGATCTTGGATACTTTTCCGCCAGCTGCAGTGGAGGGCATTGCAATAATGCTCTTGCCGCCTTTAGAAGCGTTGGCCCCACGGACAAAGTCCACCTGGCCACCTACTGCGCTGATCTGCTTGAGGCCGATGCTCTCCGAGCAAACCTGACCCATCATATCCACCTGTACGCAGGAGTTAATAGAAATCATATTATCGTTTTGTGCCACCACAAATGGGTTGTTCACATAGTCAATGGCCATAACCTCTACCGTAGGATTGTTGTTCACATAGTTATATAATTTTTCGGTTCCCATCAAGAAGGAAACGACTGTCTTGCCCTTGTTAATGGTCTTCACGCTGTTGTTGATGTTGCCCTTGATGCACAAATCTACTACGCCGTCTGCTAACATTTCCGAGTGAACACCTAAGTCGTTTTTATCGTTTAATGTCATCAGCACTGCATCTGGCAAAGAGCCAATGCCCAGCTGCAATGTGTCGCCGTCTTTGATCAGGCTTCCACAGTATTTTCCGATTTCAATTTCTACATCGGAGATTTTCCCCTGTGGCAGATTGATCAGCGGTTGATCCATCTCTACAAAATAGTCGAAGTTTTCCACTGGCATGTACACATCGCCAAAGGTTCTGGGCACGTACTTGTTTACCTGGGCGATGACGATATCAGCTTGCTCTACAGCAGCTACTGTGTAGTCGCCGGTAACGCCAAGGCTCACATTTCCAAATTCATCTGGAGGGCAAACCTGTACCATGGCAACGTCCACATGAAATTCCTCTGAGCGAATCACAGACGGAATTTCAAATAAGAAACAGGGAGTGAAATCTGCTCTTCCCTCATATACTGCTTGGCGCGTGCTAGCACCTACAAAGAAGGAATTGTGTCTAAAATGAGGTTCCATACCTGGTTGGCAATATTCGCTCTTTCCCATCGCCACCATGTGCATGATCTCTACGTTGTGAAACCACTCCTTGTTGGCAACCATCACGTCAATCAGGCCAGAAGGTTCGCCTGTGGCATGGCTGAATATTACTCTGGAATTATCTTTGATTTTCTTGAGCGCGGTTTCCGCATCTACCACTCTATCCTGATAATATTTTTTGAAATCTCTCATGAATAAACTCCTTTATCGGATATTTTGTAAAAGGTAATTTGTCTGCGGCCAACGTCCCAAACGCTAGTCCTGCCGCTAAAAATGTTTTAAGCAGCTAGGGGAGGTCCCCCCAGCTACTTAAAGCATATGATTTTATTGGATTTTTGCGATTCTCTTAGCAAGCTCTTTTTTGCCTTGGATGTTGCCCTGTCTTGCGATCATGATTCTCTGTGCTTGAGGAGAACCAGCGCCGTGTAAGGACTCTGTGCGGTATCCAACAGCAGCTGTGCCCAATGTGATGTTCTCGATGAGTCTTAAAATTCTCATTCTGTTTTCGGTAGGAACATCCGCAACGCCTCTTAAGTACTTGTCAACATACTTGCCAAGTTTTTCGTCTCTCAGATCCTGTTGAGAAGGCATGGTAACCATGATACCACCGGCGATATCCTCAGCCAGTCTCGCGATCTCATAGGGGAATCTGGTTACATTTTGCTTACATACATTTGCAAGCAGCAAGTCGATGATGTAGTTGCCGGATTTTGTCTTGGTTCCTTGGCTGGAGCAAGCAATACCACAGCAGTACAATGTCTCGTTTAAGTGAGTCATTTCGATGAGTTTGTCTTTAATGTGGCTAGCTTTTGCAGCGCCATTGTAATCAGCAGCCAGAGCAGCAGCGCCGATTAATACATCGCCCACACCAACTTTGCAGCCGCCGTAGCTTTGTCTGTGGTATCCAGCAAATCTCTCAACCAGCATGCCAGCAAATTCGCATTCGCCGTTTAAGAAAATTCTGTCGTTTGGAACGAATACGTTATCGAAGATAACCAGCGCTTCGTGTCCGCCATAGGTGGAGTTACCCAGGTCGATGTCAGCGCCTTCTTCTAATTTTCTGGTATCACAGGATTGTCTGCCGTAGATCATGAAGATACCTTCTGCATCAGCAGGTACTGCGAAGCTCACTGCGTAGTCTTTGTCGTCTTCCTTCATAGCGATAGTGGGCATTACCATGATTTCGTGGGAGTTTACCACACCAGTTTGGTGAGCTTTTGCGCCTCTTACTACGATACCGTCAGGTCTTCTCTCTACTACATGAAGATACAGATCTGGGTCAGCTTGTTGGCTGGGGCTCTTGCCTCTGTCACCTTTGGGGTCTGTCATAGCGCCACATACTGTGAAGTCGTTTTTTTCAATGTACTTCCAGTAGTTTACAAAGTTTTCGTGGTATTTTGTACCGTATTTTTCGTCAATCTCATAGGTGGTAGAGAAAATGGCGTTTGCAGCATCAAAACCAACGCATCTCTGGAAACAAGCAGCTGTGGTCTGCCCCAATAGTCTCTGCGCCTTTACCTTTTTGATCAGGTCTTCTGTGTTCTGATGGATGTGGCAGAAACGGTTGATGGTCTCGCCAGACAGAGCAGAAGTAGCTGTCATGATGTCTTTATATTCCTCCTGTTGAGCCAACTCATAGGTAGCAGCTACAGAGTTTAAAGAAGGACGGATAATTGGGTTGTCAACTGGGTTTTCCACCAATTTCCCAAACAGATAAACCTTCAAATTCAGTTTTCTCAAGCTTTCAATGTATTGGTCTTTCGTCATCAGTGCCATAATGATTTCACTCCTATAATTTTTTATATTTTATTCGCTAAATCTTTTTCTCTTTTTGCCATGCACTGCTACTTCAAGCAGCCGTCCATAGCTGTTTTGCAGGATTAATACAGATCCTTAAAGATGTCTCTGATCTCGTCCCGTGTGAAAGGAACGTAGTTATTCGCCAGTAGTCTTTGTTGATTTTCCACTACGCTGTCGGCAAAGGTCTCAATTTCTTCCTCTTTCATGCCGTATTCTCTTAGCGGTTTTACTTTAATGAGACTGCTCAGCGCCTCTCCTAACTTGTCAAAGACGCCCTCTTGTGCTACACCCAAGATCTCAGCTAAGATCTCTTTGACCTGGGTGATCTTTCCTGTTGGGTTCTTTTTGTCGTATTCTTTGAAGATTTTTACAAAGAACTCATAGTTTGCTTCACCATGAGGCACGTGATAACCGCCGCCCAGAGGATAAGAACAAGCGTGTACTGCACCAACGCCAGTGTTGCCAAAGGCGATTCCAGCTTGGTTGCTGGCAATTGCAAAGTCCTCTAACAATTTCTGACGAGCGTCAGGACCTTCTTTAATGATGGTCATATAGCCGTTCATAATCATCCGAATGGCGTTCTTCGCATACAGTTCTGTATAGATATTGGATTTTGGAGATACGAGAGATTCCACGCTGTGAATCAGAGCATCCAGAGAGCTGTATAAGAAGAATGGATAAGGTAATGTGCTAATTAGTTCGGGGATGAGCACTGCCTTATCTGCATATAGAATATCGTCTGCTAAACCGTATTTGGTGTGTTTTTCCACGATTTCTGCGATGGCGATGTTGGTAACTTCACTGCCTGTACCACAAGTAGTAGGAAGAATCATCAGCTCTCTTGTCTTGTTGAGAGGAATCTTTCTATCCCAAAGGTCAATTGCCCTTTCTGCGCCAGCAAATACCAGTACCTTTGCCACGTCTACCACAGAACCTCCGCCAATGGCGATGACTCTCTTGTAATCCTTGCCTTTAATTTCCGCAAAGATCTTATCGATCGTCGTGCTGGAAGGCTCCCCTTGGCCATACTTTTCGTAGTACAGGATGTCAGCTTCCTCACCCAAGGGTGCGATCAACGGCTGATAGATAAACTCTTGGGTAAAGATTAGGTCGCCCTTACCGATCTTGTACTCTTCGAAAAAATCTTTGACTGTGTCGAATTTTTCCACACAAGTCTTTTGCCAGATCATTTTCATTTTCTTTTACTCCTCTTTCTAAAATATTTTGCTTTTTGAAATATATATGGTAAAGTTACATTTCAATAAACACTTTAAAGTGCTCACCATCATGGATGCTGAAGTCGTAAGCCTTATCGATATCCTCTAATTTAAAGCTGTGAGTATGGATCTTCTTGACTTGTTCAGCAAAATCTTTGTCTGCCAACATTTCAATAGCAGCTTCAAAGTTCACTTGAGAGTGGATCCGCACGCCTACGATCTTTTGTTCTTTCATCGTAACATCTGCCAGCGGCACACCAACGGGTTTGGTTGGGAACGTAATCGTCACAATGGTACCTCTAATTTTACATACCTTTGTCATAAGTTCCAAGTTGGAAGGAACACAAGTCCCCTCAAATACCACGTCAAACCCCTTGCCGTTCGTATAAGCCATCAAGTCCTCTTGGAAAGTGGCATCCAATGGGTTCATCACAGTAAATCCCAGCTCTTTTGCAAACTTCACACGGTATTCGTTGATTTCACTGATCACTACTTTTGCGCCAGCCTTACGAGCGACAAGGCCGATGATCAGGCCAATAGGGCCACCACCCATGATGAGCGCTTTTTCCCCTACTTTAATTCCGCTAGAGCGCACATCATGCACACCTACCGCCAGAGGCTCGGTAATGGCTGCTAACTCTAAATCTACACTATCAGGTAATTTACACACCTTGCGAGCAGGTACTTTCATGTATTCGCAAAAACAACCGTCTGTATGTACGCCAAATACTTTGAGCTCTGTGCATACATTGTCATGTCCTGTTTTGCACGCCTCGCATTTTTGGCAGGATAAGAACGGTTGAACTGCTACTCTATCGCCCTCTTTCAAGTCGGTTCTAATAGTGGAATTGATCTTGACGATTTCACCAGAAAACTCATGTCCTAATACTCTAGGCACAGTAGCTGTCGGATGGTTTCCGCTTGCTACGTGAAGGTCTGAACCGCAAATTCCAGCATAGCGGACGCGAATCAGCGCCTCTTCTGGGCCAATTTCCGGCATTGGACGTTCTTGAATTTCAATTTCTCCCCAATTTTTTAACACTGCTGCTTTCATTTTTTTACCTCCCCTATAGAAATCGTTTTCCTATAGTAATAGTGAATTATTATTTGTTAATAATTGGTTCACAACGAATCAAATATTAAATGCTAAATTCATTTGTTTTAAAGAATACTCTTGCACGGACTAAGAGCGATCTACTCACCATTTGTTAAAGTATATGCGCTTACCCACTTCCCTATGATTTCCACCTAGGCCTATAAATTCATATTGTACACACAAGTCTCTAGACCTTTGATGTTTAGTTTGTAAAAAGTATTGAGATGTGTAAAAATCAAATGGATCACTTTATCGACATCCCGTTCCATAAGTCCCTTTATGATCTCCTGGTGGTGGCTAATCTTATGTAGGCTATCCTCCACGCCTTCATAGCGATTTGCCTGTACCAGATGCACTTTTAAGTATAACTCTTTTTGGATTTTTATCAAGAGTTCATTTCCGCCAATTTCGGTCAGCGCAATGTGAAAATCACAATCTAGCTTGATGCGATTATACACATCTCCATCTTCCGCTGCCTTATCACATTCATCTGCAATTTCCTTCAGATGCATAAAGTCTGCATTGCTGCCATTTTGTATGGCCAGTTGTACTGCCAAACTGTCGAGATTGATGCGCAGTAGAGCTAACTCCTTGATTTCTTTTTCTGTCAGTGTCACCACTTCCGCATATTTCCGAGGATATAGCTTTACAAGCCCCTGATTAGATAACAGCCTTAAGGCTTCCCTTATGGGAGTTCTGCTCACGCCGGATTGTAACGCTATTTTTTCCTCTGGAATTCTCTCCCCTGCTGCAATCTCTTTTTTCAGTATCATATCTCGAATTTGCTCATAAACTTGTTCGGATAAATTTGATTTTGTAATTTTTAATGTGGACAAACCGATTCACTACTTCCATCTTAATATAACTTTTCGCCTATTTTATATATCTGGTTTGAAAAACAGTATGTATCCTCCTCATACTGATACTATTTTTCACGTGCTATAGGTCGTAAATAAACCCTTTCTTTTTCGGAATATACCCATCTGTCTGAGGTTTATCTTTGGGTTGGTTTCTAAAGCCCGCACCACCTATGCTCACTTTAAATCCAGCCTGTTTTGCCATTTCCTCACATTTATGAACATTCTGTTCGTTTTTCTCCGTCATATCTTTCAGCTCGTAATCCATGCCAATCAGATCGTATTTAGAAGATCCTAGCTGATGGAACGGCAGGATATGTATTTCATCGACACCCTTTAGGGTCTTAATGTATCCCAGCATCTTTGTGAACTCCTCGTCTGTGTCGTTCACCCCTGGAATCAGCGGAATTCTGGGAATAATCCGTTTGCCAGCATCGGCAATTTTATACATATTCTCTTTGATGAGTGCATTGGAAACACCCGTCCATTTTTCATGCTTCTTCTCGTCGAACATCTTCATGTCAAACAAGAAAAGGTCAATCAGTGGCATAAGCTTTTGATAGTTTTCCCACTTGGAGTATCCACAGGTTTCCATAGCCGTGTGAATCCCCTGCTTTTTGAGCTTTTGTAACAGCTCTACACAAAAGTCCGTGTGTACGGTAGGCTCTCCGCCCGATACAGTAACTCCGCCGCCAGATTGCCGGTAGAACTCCTCGTCCTTCATCACCTCACGGTACAATTCCGATACGGTGTATGGAGTTCCCGTCGCCTCTCTGGCTTTGAAGTAACATTCTTTGACACATGCAAAGCAGTTCGTACACTTTTCTCTGTCTGTCTGAATATGCCCTTGCTCGTCCACAGTAATGGCCCCTATGGGGCATGCGGCGATACATGCGCCGCAGCCCTCACAGAGCTCATAGTTCATCATAATTTGTGGAGTTGCCTTCAGCGTTTCTGGATTTTGACACCATTTGCACCGAAGGGGGCATCCCAGAAAGAACACAACTGTTCGAATACCTGGGCCGTCATGTACAGAAAAGTGCTGTACATTCGACACATATGCGCAACTCTCCATAAAGTTATTAAGCACCTTTCGCAAATCTCTTGATGATGTTTTCTTGTTGTACAGGAGCCATCGCGATGAAGTATGCAGACAAGCCTCCCATACGCACTCTCAAATCCTTGTGGTTTTGAGGATTTACTTGAGCGTCTCTTAAGTCCTCTACACTGGTGCTGGTGATGGTCATAATCTGTCCGCCTAAGTTGCAGAAGGATTTGATCAAGTTCACCATTCTGTCAATACC
>CAJJPW010000008.1 GCA_905193725.1 uncultured Eubacteriales bacterium | reverse complement strand
AAGCTCTCAACATTGCAAACAAAGCAACTGCTTCTAAATTAAATCGCTCCATCTTAGAGTGCATTTTAATACAAACGCAACAGGATAAAATCATTCTCAAAGCCACAGATATGACCTTATCCATTCAAACCAGCGTAGATGCTACAATAGAAAAAGAGGGAACAACGGCACTACCCGCGCGATTGCTCACAGAAATCATGAGCAAATTTCCCGAAGGAGAAATTCACTTTCTAAAAGGAGAAGAGGGAAGTGTTCAGATCATCAACCAAAATGCCAAGGCAGTTCTTCAGGAAATGGATGGAGATGAGTTTCCAGATTTTCCGATCGTAGATGGACAAAATTCTGTGACCATTGAAGGTGGAGAATTAAAACAGATGATCAATCAGACGGTGTTTTCCACAGCTGTCAGTGAAGATAAACCCATTTTAACAGGTGTGTTATTGGAGACAGAAGAGGACCACATGAATTTAGTGGCACTAGATGGCTATCGCCTGGCCTTTCGCACTACCAAATGTTCACCTAGTGGAAATATGAGTGTGGTTATCCCCGCAAAATCCATCAAAGAGGTTGCTAAAATTATCGAAGATGATGAAGATCAAGTGCGCATCTGCGTTAGCGGCAATACCGCTCATATTGAAATGAGCAGTGCAAGCCTGTTTACTCGACTGCTGGAAGGGGATTATGTCAAATACAAAAACATTCTCCCCAGTGAATACAAAACACGGGTTAAGGTAGAGACAAAACTATTAGAGGAGAGCATCGAGAGAGCTTCTATCTTGGCGAGAGACACCAGCAATAATCTCATTAAGATGAGCATGGCCGAAGATGTGATGACCATCACCTCCAATAGTGAATACGGCAGTTCCAACGAACAGTTGCCCATCTATCTGGAGGGAAAAGACTTAACCATTGCCTTTAACTCCAAATTTATTTTGGACATTTTAAAAAATGTGGAAGATGGAGAAGTGATCATGGATTTTGATACCAATTTAAAGCCCTGTGTGATCAAGGATCGGGATTTAAGCAAATATATCTATCTGATTCTACCAGTGAAAGTGAGAGATTAGTGGGAAAGTCGCAGTGGCCATTTTCGAAGAGCTCGAAAAGTGGCCGCTTTTTTTACCCTTGGAAAGTACTTTCGCAAGTGATTTGATTTGTATATAATAGTAGTAAGAGACAAGCTAGGGAAGGAATGTTAAGCCATTGTATATTGAAACGCTGGAGCTCAAGGCATTTCGCAATTACAAAAAGGTCAATTTACAAAATATCGGCAAAAACATCAACATTTTTTATGGAAACAATGCTCAGGGGAAAACCAACCTCATGGAGGCGGTGAGCATTTTAGCTGGGGGAAAATCCTTTCGGGCGGGAAAAGAGAGGGACTTTATCCTGCAGGGGATGGATAAGGCCTACTTAAAGTGCGATTTTACCTCTAAATTGGGCAAGGGCAAAATAGAGACACTTCTCATGGCAGATGGAAAAAAGAGCATCAAAATCAATGGCATTCCCAAGAGTAAAATTTCCGATCTATATGGCACTATGTATCTGATTACCTTTGTGCCGGATGATTTAAAGATCATAAAAGAATCCCCTTCTCTGCGGAGGCGCTTTTTTGACTTTGAGATCCTAAAAATCAAGCCCATGTACTATTTTGTACTCAAAAACTACGAAAAGGTGCTAAAAGAGAAAAATTCGCTGCTCAAAAAAACATCTTTTGGGGATGAAAAAAAGCTGATTGACATCTATAATGATCAGTTGGTGGAATATGGGGAGCAGATCATTCAGCATCGGCTGTCCTATATGAAGCTTCTAAATCAATATGCGGATCCGTTGCACAAGCTCATCTCAGGTGGAGAGAGCATTTTTTTGCAGTATAAAGGATATGGAGATCATGAAACGGTAAAAGAGGTATTGAGAAAAAAGCTGGAGCACGCAAAACAGAGAGAAATGGAGCTAAAAAGCGCCCTTGTTGGGCCTCATCGTGACGATATCGATATTATCATTGATGGAAAGGACTCGAAAATATTCAGCTCTCAGGGTCAGCAGCGAACAGGCATATTATCTTTAAAATTGGGAGCAATTGAGATCATCAAAAATAAAATAAGAGAAAATCCCATTTTACTTTTAGACGATGTGCTCTCTGAGTTGGATGCGGAGAGAAAGAAAAAATTGCTGCAAGTAATTCAGGACATACAAGTTTTTATTACGACCTGTGATTTAGACTCTGTAAGCATGATTTCTGGCGCTGACACCTTTGAAATAAATAGCTGTATGATAACTCGCAAAAATGTCATAAAACCCTTTTAAAAATCTTTAAAAAGGTATATAATGAATATATGGTTTGGTAAGAGCGGCCTGTAATAAGAAGAGAAAAAGGGCTGCTTTTTTTAAACGAGGGTCAAGCAGAAAAGGTGGAAAGCGATGATACTGCATTTAGGGGGAGATTATATCGTCCCCACCAAGAGGATTATCATGATCCTGGATTATAAAAAAGCCATGGAAAATAGAGATACTGTCTCTTTTCTTAAAAATATGGAGAAGACGGCGCAAAAAGTGGTGATTTCTGAAAGTGAAACGAAATCCATTGTGATTGCCAACTTTTTTGACCAGTATACCATGTATTACTCTCCCATCTCGTCGGTGACACTGCAAAAGAGGGGAAAAGAAGTTTGATTTCCAAGAGGGGAAAGCAAATAAATGGTCTCATAACAAATAAAGAAGAAGGTTAAGAACTCTTATAGGTGAGAATGAAAAAAATTTGGAAAGAGAATTTCTCAATCCGGAACATGTAAAGGAAAGAGAGAATATTCTCATTAAAATATCCACTGGTAGATATTTTAATGTAAAATAAAATTTTCAAGAAGTCAATCGTGAGGCGATGAAATGAAAAAGGGATGATTATCTACATCGCCTGTTTTTTAGGGTGCTAGAAAGGACAATGAGAATATGGCAAATAATAACAACAGCTATGACGAATCGCAAATTCAAATATTAGAGGGATTGGAGCCAGTGAGAAAGCGGCCGGGAATGTACATTGGCTCTACCGATACAAGAGGACTGCATCACTTGGTATATGAAATTGTAGATAACTCCATTGACGAGGCAATGGCAGGTTATTGCGATAAAATTGTGGTGGAGTTATTAAAAGATGGAAGTGCAAAAATCACAGATAATGGGAGGGGAATTCCCACTGGCATTCACCCGCAAGTGGGAAAGTCCACGCTGGAGGTAGCTCTTACTATGCTCCATGCTGGAGGAAAGTTCGGCGGCAATGGATATAAGGTATCCGGTGGTTTACATGGGGTAGGTGTGTCGGTTGTGAACGCCCTCTCCACTTTTGTGGAGGCCACAGTGTGCCGTGAGGGAAAGATCTTTCGTCAGAACTTTCATCGGGGAGAGCCGGAATCCGATGTACAGGTGATTGGTGAGACGGAAAAGACGGGGACGGCAATCCGTTTTATTCCAGATGATTCCATTTTTGAGACTGTGGAGTTCGACTACGATACCCTAAAAAGCAGATTACGGGAGATGGCATTTTTAAATCGGGGCATTCACATCACCCTGATCGACGACAGAGGAGAGACCCAGAGAAAACACGAGTACTGCTATGAAGGAGGCATCAAATCCTTTGTGGAGTATCTCAATAAGAATAAAAAGCCCATTGTGGAAGAGCCCATTTACTTTAGTGCGGTAAAGGATACTTCCTCTGTGGAAATCGCGCTGCAATACAATGAGGGATTTAACGAGAATATCTTTTCCTATGCAAACAATATCTCCACCCATGAGGGGGGTACTCATCTTGCTGGGTTTAAAAATGCACTCACCAGAGTGATCAATGACTACGCAAAGAAGTACAATATTCTAAAAAATTCCGACTCCAACTTATCCGGTGAGGACATTAGAGAAGGACTTACCGCCATAGTCAGCGTCAAACTCACTGAGCCTCAGTTTGAGGGACAGACTAAGACGAAGTTGGGAAATAGCGAGATCAGGGGTATTGTGGATTCCACTGTATATTCTGGCCTTTCAGCTTATCTGGAGGAGAATCCTTCCACCGCTCGAGTGATCATCGACAAATGCCTTACTGCCCAAAGGGCGAGAGAAGCTGCCAAAAAGGCCCGGGAGATGACCAGAAGAAAGTCTGCCCTGGAGACAGCCTCTCTGCCGGGAAAACTGGCAGATTGTTCGGAAAAAGACGCCTCACTCTGTGAGATCTTTATCGTAGAGGGAGATAGCGCCGGCGGAAGCGCCAAACAGGGAAGGGATAGAAGATACCAGGCAATTTTGCCTTTGCGGGGAAAAATCCTCAATGTGGAAAAAACCCGCCAGGATAGGGCATTTTCCAACAACGAAATTAAGGCCATGACCACGGCCTTTGGTGCAGGCATTGGAGAGGAGTTCAACCCGGAAAAACTCCGGTATCACAAGATCATCTGCATGACGGATGCGGATGTAGATGGGAGCCATATTCGGATTTTGATGCTCACATTTTTCTACCGCTATATGCGTCCGCTGCTGGAGGAGGGGTATGTGTACATCGCCCAGCCGCCACTGTATAAGGTATCTAAAAATAAGACGGAAAAATACCTGTACAGCGATGAGGAATTGCAGGAGTACTTGGCGGAAATTGGAGATGGCGCTGCCATTCAGCGGTATAAGGGCCTAGGTGAGATGAACCCAGAGCAGCTTTGGGAGACCACTATGGATCCAGAAAAGCGCACACTTCTCAAAGTTTCCCTGCAAAATGCTATGGAGGCGGATGAGATCTTTACCGTGCTCATGGGCGACAATGTAGAGCCCAGAAGAGAGTTTATTGAAGAAAATGCAAAACTGGTCAGTAATTTAGACATTTAACGGGAAATAGGCAAAGGTGCAGTATTTTGGGTGAGTATGAGAGAAAATGCGCCTTGCATAGATAGATTTTGAGGTGAAAATTTTGGAAAATAATACATCTAGGATCATACCAATAGACATCAACAAGGAGATGAAAAAGTCCTTTATCTCCTATGCTATGGCGGTCATCATCAACAGGGCACTTCCAGATGTGAGAGATGGGTTAAAGCCAGTTCACAGGAGAATTCTCTACTCCATGAGCGAGCTGAACTTATTTGCCGATAAGCCTTACCGGAAGAGCGCCAGAATTGTAGGCGACGTATTGGGTAAATATCATCCCCACGGAGACAGTGCTGTATACGAGAGCATGGTGCGCATGGCTCAGGACTTCTCCACGCGCTATCTGTTGGTAGACGGCCATGGAAATTTTGGCTCGGTAGACGGAGACGGTGCAGCGGCGATGAGATACACAGAGGCCCGGCTGTCTAAAATTTCTGGAGAGCTGCTGCGGGATATCGATAAAAACACCGTGGATTTCTATCCCAACTTCGATGAGACGCTGGAACAGCCCAGCTGTTTGCCTGCCAGATTTCCCAATCTGTTGGTCAACGGCACTGGTGGCATCGCGGTAGGGATGGCTACGAATATTCCACCTCATAATATGGGAGATACCATAGACGCTTGCATTGCGCTCATTGACAACCCGGAGATTGAGATAGACCGTTTAATCGAAATCATCAAAGGGCCGGACTTCCCGACGGGGGGAATTATCCTAGGGTACTCTGGCATTAAGAGCGCCTATCGCACAGGAAGGGGCAGAATTCGCGTCCGGGCGAAAACGGAAATCGAAACCTATAAAGAAGACCGGCAGAGAATCGTGGTAACGGAAATCCCCTACCAGGTGAATAAGGCAAATTTAATTGAGAAAATCGCCTCTTTGGTGCAGGAAAAGAAAATAGATGGTATTTCGGATTTGAGAGATGAGTCGGATAAAAACGGCATGAGAATCGTGATCGAGCTCAAGAAAAACGCCAATGCCAACGTAACCCTCAACCGGCTGTACAAACACACCCAAATGCAGGACACCTTTGGGGTGATTATGATTGCCTTAGTGGATGGAGAGCCAAAGCTCCTTAATTTAAAGGAGATTTTGGAAAAGTACATCGAGCACCAAATCGATGTGATCACCAGAAGGACGAAGTTCGATCTGGAAAAGGCCAAAAAGAGGGCACATATTTTAGAGGGTTTGCTCATTGCACTGGACAACATCGACGAGATCATCAAACTCATCAAATCCTCCAAAGATGCCAATGAGGCAAGGGAAGCGCTGATTGAGCGGTTTGGACTCACAGAAGTGCAGGCACAGGCTATTTTAGACATGCGTTTGCAGCGTCTCACTGGTCTGGAAAGAGACAAAATCGAAAACGAATACCATGAGCTCATGGCAAAGATCGAGTATTTGGAGAAGATCTTGGCCACTCCCCAGATGATACTGGATATCATCAAAAAGGAGCTTTTGGAGATCAAAGAAAAATACAGCGACGAAAGACGCACCCAGATCACCTTTGACGAAGAGGAGATCGACGTGGACGAGCTCATTGAACAGGAGGATATGGTGGTGACGCTCACTCACTATGGATACATCAAGCGGGTGAGTAGCGAGACCTACAAGGCGCAGCGCCGGGGTGGCAAGGGCATCACCGGCCTTCAGACCAGGGAAGAGGATTTTGTGGAAAATGTGTTTGTCACCTCCACCCACAGTCAGCTTCTGTTCTTTACCAATAAGGGAAAGGTGTACATTAAAAAGTGCTACCAGCTCCCGGAGGCAGGCAGGCAAGCTAAGGGAAGTGCCATCGTCAACCTGCTGAGTTTGGAGTCAGACGAGAGAGTTTCCGCTGTGTTCCCGGTGGACACCTTTGAGGACGGCAATCTAGTGCTCATCACCAAACACGGCTCCATTAAAAAGACCAAGATGAGCGAGTACTCCAACATCCGCCAATCCGGCCTCATCGCATTAGGTCTTAGAGAAGGGGATGAACTGATGGCAGTGCTTCAGACTTCAGGGGATGATCACATCATTGTGGGCACTCACCAGGGCATGGCCATTACTTTCCATGAGAATGATGTCCGTGAGATGGGAAGGACGGCTATGGGCGTTCGGGCAATTTCTCTGAGGGAGGATGACAGCGTAGTAGGCGCAGGAATTATGACTCCTGAGAGCTATGTGTTGGTCATCACCGAAAACGGCTACGGAAAGCGAACGGATGTAGGAGAATACAGAGTGCAGACCAGAGGTGGCGTGGGCATTAAGACGATTAATATCACCCAAAAGACTGGGCTTATGGTGGGTATTAAGGTAGTAAATGAAAACGAGGATATCATGCTCATCAGCTCAGAAGGGGTTATCATCCGCATGAATGTGAGCGAGATCTCCTGCTTTGGCAGAGATACCCAGGGAGTGAGAGTGATGAGGCTGGATAACGACGCCAAGGTAGTGTGCTTTGAAAAAATTGCCGAGACAGAAGAGGAAGAAGGCGAAGAACAGGTAGAAGAGCAGGACGAGGAAATCTAATCCATAGAATGATGAATAAACCCGCTAACCCGCTAAAATTTGGGCAGCGGGTTTTTCTTTATATGGTTTTAGTTTTTTCAATAACTTGTCTTTTTATGGTATTTTGGATCTGAGAGCGGTTTGGCCTATAAAATGAAAACAGAAAAGAGAATAGGCAAGGGAAACTAGAGATAACTATGCCTATTACATAAAAAAGAATATGTGGGTGAATGAAAAAGGTTGGCGGTTTGTTGAGGAAAAAGATAAAAGAGACCGGGGAAAGTTACCCCGGCCTTTTGCTCTGTATCAACAGTTTTTTGCCTAATCTTTCACTTTACAGTTCGATCATGGCCATTGTGGCAGGCATCTCGTGCTTGGTGTTGACCTTAGTAGGACCTACTACTAGGTCAAAGCAGGAGATGATGAGCTTGCCATCCATATAACGAGGCTCGCCAGGTTGGTCTAGCTCACCGCCTAGGCCATTGCTGTCTGGGCTCTGGGCAAGGCGCTCCACTTTGCCGTCCGGCGTTACTTTGGCAATGGCATTGGCGCTGAAGTCGGCCACATAGAGATTGCCCTCGTCGTCCATGGTAAAGCCATCGGTGGTCTGCATCTGAGAGAGATCTTGCGCCCAGATGAAGTTGTCTTTGATGGAGCCGTCTTCGTTAAAGGTGATTTTGCTGATGGCACCGTCGCCAAAATTGCCCACGTACAGATTGCCCTCTTTATCAAACTCAATGCCGTCTACCCCATATTGGTCGTTGGGGTTTTGCGTGATAAAGGTAACTAAGATATTTTTATCCTCCAGGGTATTGGTGATCTTGATATTTTCGTCGTCAATGTGGAATTTGTATACTGCGCTGACTAATTTGCCAGAGGGATCTTTGACCCGGGGCATTAGGCTCTGAGTTACATAGATATAGTCCCCCCAGATTTTCACCCCATTGGGGTGTTCCATACCCGTTGCCATCTCCACATATTTGGTGATGTTGCCCTCTTCATCGGCGATGATGCGGAGCATTCTGCCCTTTTCCTTCTTTTTGGGGTCGTCTCCCCAGCCCTGATTGTCGCAAATATAGAGGGAACCATCTGGGCCAAAGGCGATGCCTTGGGGGTGAGCCGCACCTGTCTCCTCACAGACGGGCACATCATACCACTTTCTGATGTTTCTATCCTTATCGATTCTCAAAATGCAGCCAGGCATGCTGGTGTCTGCAAAGTTGGGGCAGGCAAGCACTAAGTCCCCACTTTCTTTATGGATTTCCATGCCGTCGGGAGTGGAGATGTAATCCTCGGGCAATATGGCAAATAATTTTGATTCTTTCATGTGAATTCCTCCCTATCCTCTATCGCACAGCAGATTTGTTTTACTGCTTTAATATTTTACGATGATCTTACCGCCTGCTTTCCCTGCGGCCACTTTGTCAAATGCAGAGATGATATCCTTAAAGTCCACAATCTCCGCAATAAAATCGCTGATTTTAATGACGCCCATCTTGATCCAGTTGAGAATTTGGTTATACGCCCAAGTCTCTTCCTGTTTTACAGGCATCTGGATAAAGAGAAGGTTGAAGTTATAGGGGGCTTTGCTCCAATCCAGCTGCATATTTGTGGTTTTGGAGATTCCGTAGCAGCACAGATTGCCGTGATCTTTGACAAAGTTCATTCCCAAATTGATTAAATTGGTGTTGCCCACAGCATCTACGATGAAGTCCGCGCCCTCTGGCAAGATCTTCTTGATCTCAGAGACCACATCTACTTTTGTGCTGTTAAAGGCGTAATCCGCACCCATCTTCAGCGCTTCCTCTACCTTTTCATCAATGACGTCGCACACGATCACTTTATCCACGCCGATGAGTTTGGAGAACTTGGTGAAGCAAAGTCCTACTGGGCCAGCGCCAAATACTACAATGTTGGCATTGGGGAAGAAACCGAACCTTCTCATCGCGCTGAGCACTTCCCGGAAAGTGATGATCATGGCGGCCTCCACTGGATCTACAAAGGAGGGGACGATATTCTGCCCATGGGTATAGCCATTTCCCAAGCCGTCGTCAAACATGGCGAGTCTATCATGCACGACAGCGTATTCCGAGTAGGCGCCCCATGCAGAGCCATAGCCATTGGTTCCCTCGTCAAGGAAAGGAAGTAGAACGTAATCTCCCTCTTTTAGGTATTTAACCTTGCTGCCCAGCTCCACTACCTGGCCAACGCCTTCGTGGCCCAAAATAGTGGGGTACTGGTCGATCCCTTTAAAGGCATTGTGGATGATCTTCATATCGGTGCCGTTACAGATTCCACAGGAGACGGTTTTGACGACAGCGGTATAATCCGAACATTTCGGCTTATCCACTTCTACAATGGAAAGATTTCCGTTAATGTCAGTGATGAGTGTTTTCATAAGATTCCTCCTACCTTCCAATAAAATATTTCAATGAAATCGCAAAAAGTTGTCCGCCAAAACGGACTTGAAGTGCAAAGCTATATTGTCATTAAATTATAACATATTATGGGTAATTTTGAAACAAGGTTTTCTCAAATTTTTCTCATTTTGTGAAGAAAAATAAATGGGGGAAGGGAAAAGCTGGGATAGCCAATATTTTTGATTTGCGCTATAATAATGTCAAATGTTATAAAAAGATGAGGAAATATGAAACTGAGTATTGCACCGCTGTTTTCCAGTTCCAGTGGAAACAGCATCTATATCGGAAGTGAGAAGACAAATATCCTTTTGGATGCAGGAGTGGCCGGCTCTAAAATCGAGAAATCCCTAAAGGAAATTGGGATTTTGGCGGATAAATTAGATGGAATTTTAGTCTCTCATGAACATACAGATCATATCAAGAGCATTGGCGTTTTGAGTCGCAAATACGATATCCCCATTTACGCCAACGAAAAGACTTGGCAGGGCATGGAGAAAAAGATTGGCCCTGTGAGCAGCAAGAATATCGTGGTGATCGACCATGAGGACTTTTACATTGGAGAAATTGGGGTCAACCCCTACTCGGTATCTCACGACGGAGCGGATACTTTTGGGTATTCTTTCTATCACCAGGATAAAAAGATCAGCATTATGACGGACTTGGGCGTAGCAACTAAGAAATTGGCGGAGTGTGTGAGCGGCTCGAATATCGTCTTACTGGAGGCAAATCACGATGTAGAGATGCTCAAGTGCTCTAAATACCCCTATTATCTAAAGCGTCGCATTCTCTCCAATAAAGGCCATCTGTCCAATGAAGACAGTGCAAAAATGGCCTATGAGCTGGTTCAAAGGGGCGTGAAGGGCATTTTGCTGGGACATCTTTCCCGGCAGAACAACTTCTATGAACTGGCCTATCAGACGGTGGCAGGGTATCTCACCAAGATGGGCGCAGTTCCCGGCAAAGATGTGGCTTTGGCGGTGGCCTATCGAGATAAAACCACAGGATTTTTTAAAGTGTGATTATCCACAGATTTGTTAGGAAATTGTGGATAAAATGTGTAAAATTTGAACTTTTGAAATGGAAAGGTGAGAGAGATTAGAATTCGAATCATCAGCGTGGGAAAGATGAAGGAGCGATACTATTTACAGGCCCAAGGGGAGTATATCAAAATGCTGGGGCGGTTTGCCCAAGTGGAAGTAGTAGAGCTTCAGGACGAAAAAAATATGGAAAATCCCTCTCCCGCTCAGCGGCAAATGGTGCTCTCCAAAGAAGGAGCGCGGATTCAAAAGGCCATGGAGGGATTTGGCTATAAAATCGTCATGGCGATAGAAGGACAACAGCCGGATTCCATGGCGTTTTCCAAAAAGCTAGAGGAGATCACCCTGAGGGCTTCTAGCATTTGCATTGTCATCGGGGGCTCCTTTGGCATAGACGAGGAGATCAAGAAAAAGGCGGACTACTTACTGTCTCTATCTTCTATGACATTTCCCCACCGGCTTGCACGGATTGTGCTGCTGGAGCAGCTCTTTCGGGGCTTTAAAATCATGAATGGGGAGACTTATCACAAATAATACCTTAAAAAACGCAAGGAAAAGGGAGGAGAATCTATGAGAGCTATTGTGGTCTACTATTCCCTAGAGGGAGATACCAAATACGTGGCGGAGAAAATCGCACAAAGAATAGGGGCGGATCTTTTGAACTTAGAGCCGGTGAAGCCCTATCCTACAGGAAAAGCGAGCAAGTATTTGTTTGGGGGAAAGGCGGTAGTTTTTGGCGAACATCCAAAACTCAAGGAGTACCACTTTACACCAGAGGACTATGATCTGGTGATTTTGGGGACGCCTGTATGGGCAGGTGGGTTTACCCCTCCCTTGAGGACGTTTCTGGCAGAGCAGGATCTCTCTCAAAAAGAGATGGGACTCTTTGTCTGTAGCGCAGGAGGGAATGGGCAAAAATGTCTGCAAAAACTCATGGAGACGCTGGAAATTTCCAAGGCAAAGGCCCAACTGAGCCTGGTGGATCCAGCGAAAAAGCCCTCTTTGGAAAAAGATCAAATGATAGAGGCATTTGCCGACAGCCTGGTCTGTTAAAAACACAAGACAAAATAGAAAGGCAACTTAGACAGCATGTAAAGTGCTGTCTTTTTGATACGCTTTTTGGTTTAAAAAACAGCAGTTACCCATAAAAAAGTAACCTAAAGAAAAAGGGTGCTCTATATTTATAAAACTTATTATATTAATTAATAAAAGGATTGTAAAAAGTTTGCCCTTCTAGTATAATAGGAGAAAATGAAAGAAAAGGGGAAAGCCATGGGACAAAATCAAGCAGCTGTAGATGTAATCCAACCAAAGAAAACGCTCAAAACGACTAAAAAACTCATCGTACCCGTCATCTATATCTCGTTATTTCTCATTGGATTTTATATTGCGGCCTTTCAGCTCACAGGGCTGGATATGGTTCGCCAAGTAGGGATGGCAGATGCTTGGGTGAGCATCCTGGTGGCAATCCACTTCATTGGCACCACCATTTCCAACATTGCCTTTGGTAAACTCTCAGATACTATCGGCAAAAAAAAGGTGATTATGGGAGCGGTAATCGCATTTATCGTGGGAAGCCTGGGAATGAGCTTTGCCCCAAACGGGGTGATCCTGCTCATCGGCATTTTCGTGGTGGGATGCGGTTATGGCATTATCGATGCCTTGGCGCTGGCAGTGCTGGCTGACGCTTATCCTCAAAAGGCGGATCGCTATATTAATATTGGCCAGATGATCGTGGGAATTGGATCGGTATCCGGCCCGCTGATCTGCCAGGCGCTGATGGATCACTACCAAATGCCATGGTATGATATCTTCCCCGCACTGGCTGGCCTAGGTGTGATCATTGCCATCCTGCTCCTATTTACCAACGTAGTAAAAGTATACCGGGATGAAGATGTAGATAGAACGCCTTTGCCGGTGAAGAGCATTGTAAAAAGCAAGGTATTCATCCTATTAGCTCTGGGAATTTTCTTCTATTTGGGCATGGAAAACGCCACCACTTTTTTTGCGGATATGTATTTTGAACAGGTAGTACATATGCCTGAGTTCAGTGCAATGGCAATCTCCGGATTTTGGCTGGCAGTTGCGGCAGTGCGGCTGTTGGCGGGAATTTTCCGGCGGAATAGGCACACTTCCCTGCTGATCTCCTTTGGCATTTCGGTGATCTGTGTCATCATTATCACTTTGATACCAAATGGAATTGTGACGCTGGTAAATTACATTTTATTGGGCGCCCTATATGGGACGATATTCCCCTACGTGATGTGCTTTGCATCGGATATCTACCCAAACAATACAGGTACTGCTACTAGCCTTCTGTTTGCAGCAGCTGGTATTGGAGGGGGAATTATGCCCGTAGTCCTTGGCGGTATGATTGAAGTCATGTCTGTGCATTTGGCATTTTCATTGATCGCGGTATTTGCTGCCGTTGGGTTTATCCTAGAAATTCTGCTCAAAAGAGAAATATACCGCAAAAAGATCACGCGAGCGATGAAATAATATTTGCCTGAAAAGGCAGTCAAATATCATAAATATCCTCTCAGTAAAAAAGGCGTTCTAAAAAAGGATGTCTTTTTTGATGGAATAGAATGTAGCTAGTAAAGGATCTCATATTAGAGATAGATGGGCAGTGGCTTTCCAAAGGTCATCTTGTTGGCAGAGACTTGGCAGTCATAGCAGAGAAGATGAACGCCCTGCTGCTGGGCCTTTTTCAATGCCTCGGCAAAAGAGGGGTGGGTCTTTCCATTGGGAGTAAAGTACTTGGCGCCGGATAGCTGGACCATAAACACCAGATAGGCCAAAAACCCCTGCTCTACCGCATGGATCAATTCATATACGTGCTTTTCTCCCCGGGCAGTAGGGGCGTCTGGGAAGAGCACGACACCATCCTGCTCTAAGGTAACGCCTTTTACCTCAATATAGGCCTGTTTTTCCCCCTGCGCGGCAAAGAAGTCAAAGCGGGAGTGAGAAAAGAAGACCTCTCTCTTCAAGATGAGGGGCATTTGGCTGGATTGTGATCTGCAAAATTCCGGCAGGACTTTGCCGATATCCTCCCTAGCCTGTTCCCAAAACACCTGGTTAGGGGCAGAGGAATCCATGTTGATCAGCAGCCCATGCTTGTTCACGGCATAGAGGTCGTATTGTGTCTTGCGGTGGGGCGACGTGGTATGTTGCAAAAACACCTGGCACCCTGGGACCAACAGCTCTTTACATCTTCCGGTATTTTTCACATGGGCGATGACTTCTCTCCCCTCCAACTGACAATGGGCGATGAATCGATTGGGGCGGCTTAAAAAAGTGGCGGCGTGCCAGTTCGCATACTCCATAGCACTCTCCTTTTTTCTTTGCTTTTTTAATAATAACCAAACTGGCCGAGAAAAAACAAAAAGCAAGGAGGATTCCCATAGGTTTGTTTTACAAAAAAATGGTTGTATGGTAAAATATTTTACGTATGACAAGAAAATCAAGGGAACTTGCCCAGAGGGTCAGTGATTGATAAAATTTTCAAAATCTGGGGAATACTAAAGCCGATTTTTATAGATGAGTATGTTGGAGGGATGGGCATTTATGGCAGAAAATACGATGGAAAAAACGGAGTCAAAAAATTTTATTGAAGAGATTATTGAAGAGGACTTACGGAGTGGAAAATGCGAGTCCGTTATCACCCGCTTTCCACCCGAACCCAATGGATATTTGCATATTGGCCACGCTAAGGCCATATGCCTAAACTTTGGATTGGCAGAAAAGTATCAGGGAAGGTGCAACCTTCGGTATGACGACACCAACCCTGTCAAGGAAGATGAGGAATACGTAAAGAGCATCGAGCAGGACATTAAATGGCTGGGCTTTACCTGGAGTGAAAAACTGTACGCCTCGAATTACTTTCCCTACATGTATGAAAAGGCAGTGCTGCTGATCAAAAAAGGCCTTGCCTATGTGTGCGATCTCTCTGCCGACCAGATTCGGGAGTATCGAGGGACGCTCACTACTCCTGGCAAAGAAAGCCCCTATCGAGATCGGAGCGTTGAGGAGAATCTGGCGCTGTTTGAGCAGATGAAGCAGGGCGTTTTTGCCGATGGGAGCAAGGTGCTTCGGGCGAAAATCGATATGGCCAGCCCAAACCTGAATATGAGAGACCCTGTACTTTACCGGATATTACATGAGAATCACCATAGAACGGGAGATGCCTGGTGCATTTATCCCATGTACGACTTTGCCCATCCTCTGGAAGACGCAGTGGAGGGAATTACCCACTCCATCTGCACGCTGGAGTTTGAGGCCCACCGGCCGCTGTACGACTGGGTAATCGAGCACTGCGAGTGCGAAAAAGTGCCCCATCAGTACGAGTTTGCCCGGTTGGGGCTCACCAATACGGTGATGAGCAAGCGGTTTTTAAAGAGGCTGGTGGACGAGAAGATCGTAGATGGATGGGACGACCCTAGAATGCCCACCATCAGCGGCGTGCGCAGAAGAGGGTTTACCCCAAAAGCCATTCGGGACTTTTGCGAGCGGATTGGAGTGGCCAAAGCAAACAGCGAGGTGGATTACAAGTTGCTAGAGCACTGTGTGCGGGAAGATCTCAATGAGACGGCGCCCCGGCTCATGGCGGTGCTGGAGCCGCTAAAGCTCACCATAGAGAACTACCCTGAGGGAAAGACCGAGGTGCTCACCGCCCAGGATTTGCCGGATGGGGAGGAGACCCATGAGATGCTCTTTGGCAGGCATCTTTATATCGAGCAGCAGGACTTTATGGAGGTGGCGCCCAATAAGAAGTTCTTCCGGCTGGCAGTGGGCAAGGAAGTGCGACTAAAGAACGCCTACATCATAAAGTGTGAGCGGGTGGTGAAAGATGAGCAGGGAAACGTGGTGGAAGTGATTTGCACTTACGACCCAGACTCCAAGTCTGGCGGCCCTACAGCGGGGAGAAAAGTCAAGGGTACGCTCCACTTTGTAGAGGCCAGTTCGGCGGTGCCCATTGTAGTCAACCAGTACGAGCCTCTGATTTTGGATCAGCAGGAAGATGGGCCGGAGGACTTTATGGAGAGAATCAACTACGACTCCAAAAAAGTGCTGGGGCACGCTCTGATAGAGGCCTACGGAAAAAACGCCCAGCCGGGACAGCAGTTCCAATTCCTGCGCCAGGGATATTACTGCCGGGACAACAAAGATAGCGACCAGGGAAATATGGTATTCCACGAAATTGTGGGATTAAAGGACAGCTTTAAAAAGACTTTGGAAAAATAGAGATCAGGAGAAGAGTAAAGATGGAAGTGAGAACGAGATTTGCGCCCAGCCCCACAGGGTACTTACATATCGGCGGTTTGCGCACCGCTCTGTATGCTTATTTATATGCCAAAAAAAATGGAGGAAAGTTTATCCTGCGCATTGAGGATACCGACCAGGGACGGCTAGTAGAGGAGGCGTCGGAGATTATCTACCACACCCTGAAGGACACAGGGCTTTATTACGACGAGGGCCCAGATGTGGGGGGAGAGTACGGCCCGTATATCCAGAGCCAGCGAAAGGAGATCTATCAAAAATACGCTGAGGAACTGGTGGAAAGAGGAGCGGCCTACTACTGTTTCTGCACCAAAGAGCGGCTGGATGGCCTGCGGGCAGAATGCGAAAAAAATGGCCAGCCCTTCCAGTACGATAAACACTGTGCCAGCCTCTCCAAAGAGGAGGTTCAAAAGCGGCTGGACGCTGGAGAACCCTATGTGATTCGCCAAAACGTCCCAAAGGAGGGGGAATCCTCTTACGACGATTTGGTTTTTGGGCATATCAGCGTGCCCAATCAGGACATGGACGACAACATCCTGCTAAAATCCGATGGAATGCCCACTTACAATCTGGCCAATGTGGTGGACGATCACTTGATGAAAATTACCCACGTGATTCGCGGGGTGGAGTACCTATCCTCCACGCCGAAATATAATTTGCTGTACGACGCCTTAGGTTGGGAACGACCTGCGTACATCCATCTGCCAGTGGTGATGAGAGATAAGCACAACAAGCTGAGCAAACGCCACGGGGATGCCTCTTATGAGGACTTCATTCAAAAGGGATACTTAAAAGAGGCGATTATCAACTACATTGCTCTTCTAGGATGGAGCGAAGGGGGAGAGCAGGAGATCTTTTCCCTCAAAGAGCTGGAGGAGAAGTTCGACCTAAAAGGCCTCAGCAAATCCCCTGCTATCTTCGATGTGGAAAAGCTCACTTGGATGAACGGAGAGTACATCAGAGCTCTCAGCCCAGAGGAATTCTTAGAGCGGGCTATGCCCTATTTGAAAAAGACGCTCAAGAGGGAGTTTGACTTACAGCTCATCTGCAAGATGATCCAGCCCAGACTAGAGACGCTGACCCAGATCGAGGAAAAACTGAGCTTTTTGAATGAAATGCCCGATTACTCCATCGATCTGTTTAATCACAAGAAGATGAAGTCCACCCCACAGACCAGCCTACCCTGCCTCAAGGCGGCAAAGGAGATGCTGGAGGGAATGGACGGATACACCGAGGAGGAGCTATACGACGCTCTGGTAAAGCTGGCGGAAACCCTGGGCGTGAAAAACGGGCAGGTGCTGTGGCCGGTGCGCATTGGAATTTCGGGCCTTTCTGTGACACCAGGTGGCGCTACCGAGCTCATCATGCTCCTGGGCAAGGAGGAAACCCTGAGGAGAATGGAAAAGAGCATTCAAAAATTGGAAAATGAGCTGGAAAAGGCTTGATTTTCCCCGATACAAGGTGATATAATATATTCTATCCTTGCTCTACCGACAGGTAGGGCCAAAAGACCAGAAGGAGGTGAAAGCAGTTATGGCAAAATATGAATGCATGTATATCGTGAAACCAGATATGGAAGACGAGGCAAGAACTGCTCTGATTCAGAAATTCAATGATATCATCACCAGCAATGGCGGTGAAATTGAAAAAGTGGATGAATGGGGTAAGAGAAAGCTTGCATATCCAATCAACTATATTAACGACGGCTACTATGTACTTGTAAACTTCAGTGCAGATTCCCAGTTGCCCGCAGAGCTGGAGAGAAATTTAAAAATTTCCGACAGTGTAATGCGGTTTATTGTAGTTAACCTGGACAAGAAATAAGGTAGGGAACAAAAGATGAACAAAGCGTTTATTATTGGGAATTTAACGAGAGAACCTGAACTTCGCACCACGGGAAGTGGCATCTCGGTTTGCACATTTACTGTGGCAGTTGCCCGCAGAATGAGCAAAAACGACGAGACGGACTTCATCCCAGTGGTTACCTGGAGAGGCCTGGCAGACAACTGTGCCAAATATTTGGTAAAAGGCCAAAAGGTGGCGGTATGTGGATCCATCCAAACCCGTTCTTACGAGGCGCAGGATGGAACAAAGCGCTATGTAACAGAGGTCATCGCAGACGATGTGGAATTTTTGGCAAAGCCCATGGGTAGCAGTGCATCCGCTGCTCCGGCGAGACAGCAACCTGCTGCCTCTAACATTCCGCCCAAGGTGAATGACGATGATCTGTTCGGGGCAGAAGTTGAGGACTTTACTCCCTTAGATGACGAGGAACTGCCGTTTTAATGTGAAAATATAGGGAAAGGAGTGAATGATATGAGCGAAGAGAGAGCTCCCAGAAGACCTAGGACTGGCGGCAACAGACGGCCTAGAAGAAAGGTCTGTGCTTTTTGCAGCGATAAATCCCAGGTGATTGATTATAAAGATGTGGCAAAGTTAAAGAGATACATTACAGAGAGAGGGAAAATTGCACCTAGACGTGCTACTGGCACCTGTGCAAAACATCAAAGAGAGATCGCCATCGCCATCAAGCGGGCGAGAACCATGGCGCTCATCCCCTATGTATCTGAGTAAAGCCAGCAAAGGGGCGCAGGAAAGCGCGGGCTGGACGCACTGAGTAAACCGGCTAAGAGCGCAGGAAAGCGCGGGCCAAATGAGAAAGTGCAAAAATGCACTGGCCATGAAAAAGACAAGAGGCGTTGAAACCTACGGGAGGACAACGCCTCTTTTTTTGTACTCTTTACTTTGGCTAACATATCAAAGAGAAAATGAAAGTTTGCTCCTTACCAGGTAGGTCATGGGGATCATGCAATAAGTGATTTTATCAGAACAGAGCCGAATTTGGCTTGGGTTTCCCTCAGCGGGAGGCGGGGAGCTGTAGTAGGAGGAGCAAAAATGTGGTATACTGAAACTATCATCCTATGAGGAGGTATTCCAGTTGAATAGAGAGAAGAGTTTTACACTGCAAAATGGGCTTGCTTTACCGGCTGTGGGGGTTGGCACGTATAAATCCACTACAGGGGATGATAATCAAGTGATTCATTCTGCCATCCAGGCGGGTTACCGGTATTTTGACACAGCCTCCTTTTATCAAAATGAGGCCACTGTGGGCAAAGCCCTAAGAGAGAGCGGATTACTAAGAGAGGAGTATGCCATTGCCACAAAAGTGTGGAAGGACCAAATGGGATATGAAAACACGAAAAAGGCGATGGAAGATTCCCTAGTAGCGCTAGGTGTGGAGTATGTGGATGTATACTTGATTCACTGGCCTAGACCGGATTTAACTGTGGAAAACTGGAGGGAGTTAGACCTGGAGACTTGGCGAGCCATGGAGGAGATGTATGAACAGGGGAAGGCAAAAGCCATTGGCGTGAGCAATTTCCTGCCCCACCATTTGGAAAATATCCTGCAACACGCCAAGATAAAACCCATGATAGACCAAATAGAATTTCACCCCGGTTACTGGCAAAGAGAGACGGTGGAGTATTGCAGAAAGCAGGACATTTTAGTGCAGGCCTGGAGCCCTCTTGGGCGGCAGCGGATGTTTACCCATCCCTTATTGCAGGAGCTGGCAAAAAAATACCGAGTAAACGAGGCGCAGATCTGCATTCGCTTTGCTCTGGAGGAGGGAGTAATGCCCTTGCCGAAATCCTCTAACCCCACCCGCATGGGGCAAAATATAGATGTGTTTGGCTTTGCCCTAGACCCTCAGGACAGGAAACGAATAGAGGATATGGAGATGGCTGGTTGGTCTGGGGAGCACCCAGATAAGGAGAGAGTCCCCGTTTGAGTTGATAATGGCGCTGGTATCCAGTGCCTTTTTTGTAGAAGATCGGATAGGTAATATCAACTTTTTTATTGAAAAACCAATGAACCTTTAGGCTTAATTTGATGAAAAAATGCAAGCGACGGTATAGCCCGTCAATACGGGCTTTTCCGCCGCTTTTGTCTTAGGAAGATACTCACACTACACCGCATTTCCAGGTTGCAATGCTGCAAAAGTGGTAGTACGGATGTAGTAACTGACCCATCAAGCCGCTTTTTCGCTCTGCTCGATTCTTGCCGCCTCAACTCTTGCCATTTCCACCTGCGCCGATTCAAAGGTGGTGTGCGTGTAATAGCCCAGCGTCATGGTGATACTGGCGTGCCCCATGATGTACTGCAACGTAGTCGGAAGCATCCCCGCATTCGCCATTCTGGTACAAAAGGTATGACGGAACGTGTGCGGGGTAACTTTAGGCAGTGGATTATCTCGGTGCCACTTGTTGTACTTCTTTACCAGCCCGCTCACCATACTGTCATAGCTGTCCCGCGTCCTGGGGAGACCATCCTGCTTGAGAAACAGGAAATTGGTATATCCGTTGACTTTGAGTGGTGCAGCCTTTCCACGGTTCTTTACAATCCGCTTTAAGGCCATGTAGCACCTTTCCGTCATGGGAATATCACGATAGCCACAATCCGTTTTCGGCGTGCCGATGTAATACCCAATCTCCTTGTCCCTCAAAAGCTGGTGGTCGATATGCAACCGTCTGTTCGCAAAATCCAGCTTGGTCGTCAACCCACAAAGTTCAGAAATGCGCAGCCCTGTCTCCAGCAGCACCACAATGTCGTCATAGTATTTACGATATGTGGGATCTGCTTCCATAAAAGCCAGCAGACTGCTCTCCTGTTCCGGCGTTAAGACCGCTTTTGATTCGGTATCATCCTCTAAAATGTCCTCCATTTCCCAATTAAAAGGATTCTTTCGGATGTAGTCCTCCTCAATCGCCAGATAAAACGCAGCTTTCAAAGAGCGTTTGTAGTTGCTGATGGTTTTGTAGGCGTACCCTCTTTCGCTCATGCGGATGGCCCAATCTTTAGCGTCCGACTTTCTCACGCTGTCAATGCTCCTTGCACCAAACGGATCGCTTCGCAATAGGCTCATCAGGTGTTCGCGCCCTTTTTTGGTATTGAGCTTGACATTGCGTTTGCTGCGAATCTGCTTTTCATAAAGCTGGCAGACCGTCAGCCGTTTGCCATAGGGATTGATGCCGTCATCCAAATCGCGTTGGATCTCCCGGATCTTCTCCCGCAGGGAACAGTCATCCCTTTTGCCAGGCGGCGTCCTATCGGTCGCTACCAGCTTCCAGGCATAAACAAATCGTGGCTTGCCATACCCATCCATGTACTTATATGCGTACCTTCCGTCCTTACGTTGACTCTCTCCTGTTCGTAAAATGCGACCTTTGTTGTCGCGTCTTTTTTCATACATGATCTCCATTCCTTTCGAGGAAAGAGCCTCAATACGACGTACTTACATTATACCGCATATCAGGCTCAAAGTCATCAAATCACTTCCAACGTATCAATAAATTTTTCAAACAGCTTACGTTTGAACTGGATGCGATTTCCGTTCATTAACAGCCAATTTGCATCCGGGTTTTCTTCTGCCAGACGGCGCAGCTTTTTCTCTCCAATACGGAAATACTTTGCTGCTTCTTCCGTAGTCAATGTGTACTTCTCCCAAATGGGCATTTCTTCTAACATGTGTTTCTACCTCCAAAACATATAATCTGTAGCTTCCTTCCAGAAGCATGAATAAAAACAGCGATACCGGACGGCTGCTGGTGCAGCTCCATGGGAATTCCACCCCCGCATGGTTCTCATGCGGCTCCGCCCATTGCCTGCGACGCTTTGAACGCTCGGACTATGGCGACAGAGAAGTATCATTATACCCGACAACAGATCATCGCCCGCAGACTGCCCTGCCTGCTTTGCGGGAAAGGTTTGTCCGCTCTCTCCATTTCTGGATGTCATGGCGCAATTCCCGTATGGCTCCCCGTTGCCCGAATGTATCCGCAATCGCTTATGAAATTGTCAAAGTGCATATATATGAAAAGGGGGAATCCCAGGTATTGGGTTTAGCCGATTCTAATTTGGAATTTCAGAATCCCACGAATCAGCTCGTCCTCCATCTCCATCCGTACACAGTCATTGTGGGTTGTCGAACAGATCAGGCGCTGGTAATGCCGGACGATAAAACTGATTGCATCTAAATCTCCCTGGGTAGCCCTTTCAATCACTGAGAAGGGCACCCGCTTTCCATTCATACCCTTGCTCATTCTTCCATCCCTTTCTCTTGCTCCAGAATGGCCTTCATCACTTTCAATGCCCGCAAGCGGCGATATGCTACGGTGCTTCGTACCAGGTGCATCATCTCTGCGATCTCCCGATCCCGCAGGTCGAGAAAATAGTACATCAGTACCACATCTCTCTTAGCAGGGTCAAGCGCCAGAAACGCATTGGCAATCTCCTCATCGGCCACTAAAATATCCGCATCAAATCCCGGTACATGGAACAGGGTATAAAGGCTGGGATATATGTCGCTGGTGGTCAGTTGTTCCAGCTCCGCAGCAGACAAATCTCCAAGTGATTTTTCATGCTCTGCTTTGTTCAACAGTTCGGTAAAACAGTTACATGCTTTCCAGTGTAGAATCTTGCGGCAGTAGCTATCAAATTGCCTCTCCACACCATGCTTGTCCATCTCAGAAAATTCCATTTTCGTTGCCTCCTTTTCCTATCACAAAAGGCCACAACCCATGCTGGAATCCCCCTTTTCACTTAGTAGATCAGTGCCGGTTTCAAATTTGCCAAAGTCATCGGACAGAAATGAAAAAAGCGCAAGAAAATTCCTGGTTTTCCAGGTATCTCTCGCGCTTATTCGCTCAATATATTTGATTTTGAAAATGGAAATCTTGCCGATTGTTAAATCAAAGCGGTTGCAACCGCCCCATCGTTCATCAACATATTTGTTCTCCCTGTTTTTGCTCTTGCAGGCACCAAATCGTAACGAAAAGTTCTATGGTTGTATATTCTTTCCCGGACAGCAGGGCTGCCTCTGTCAGACCTTCACGCTTTCCTTGAATGCTTTGCCCGCCTTAAAGGCAGGAACAGTTGATGCTGGAATGGTCATGGCTTCACCTGTCTGCGGATTTTTCCCAGTGCGCGCCGCACGCTGCCGCGTCTCAAAGGTTCCAAAGCCGGGAATCTGTACCTTCTCACCACTGGCTACACTCGTTTGTATCTCGTTGAAAACGCAATCCAATGCTTTTCTGGCATCCGCTTTGCTCAAACCCGTTACTTCCACCACTTTTTTAATCAATTCTGTTTTTGTCATATTCTTTAAGCTCCTTTTTCTGCCGAATTAAAACCTGTAATTGCTGTCTGGCCGCCTCCGCTGTCTGCTCTGACGCGCTGCCCGTCAAATATTCCAGCGCATCGTTCCATTCCCGCAAGGTCGCCGCCCCACATGGGATTTTCTCTATCTCCCGTGCCAGGCGGAGACGCTGCCAACCTGATAGAAAGCGGAGGTCAGACAGGTATTCACAATTCATCCTATTTGACAGTGTCTCCAGCAATGGCAGTTCTATCGCCATACACGTCCCCCCTTATTCATAAATCAGCGGCGTCCGCACATGATGAAATCCTTCCGTGCCGGTGATTTTCACGCCGCCGCTGCCGCAGTGTACGATGGTTTTCGGCCCGGTTTCATCCACAGTCAACACAATTCCCACATGGTTGGTACTGCCGGTATTCGGTGCGTGGTAAAACACCAGATCTCCCGGCCGGGCATCCTCCCACGCAACCTCCGTGGAATCATCCCACTGGTTGGCGCTGCCCCCGGCAATGGCGTCCTTCTGTCCAAAGGCGTTAAGGAACGACCAGCTTACAAAGCCGCTGCAATCCAGCCCTAACGGCCGCGCTGTCCCATAAGTGGAACTTCCTTCATTGGCCACCGTGCGCATCTCGCCCCATCGGTCATCCCAGCCGTATGCCAGAGATTTACCGCCCCAGAAGTAATCCACTTTTCCTTCAAGCGATACGGCGGTCATCAATACAGCGCGCCGCTCAGCGGAGATTCCCTCCGGGATCTGCTGGCAGACTGTTTCAAATTCCTCGTCCGTCAGGCTGGCAAAAATGCTCTTACTCACAATCGCGTGGACGGTATCTTCCCGTTCCGCCAGCGCCACAGCTTCCTGTTTCTGCGCTTCGCTCAGACCGTTGACCGCCGCGCCCTGGGCTGCGGAAAGCCGCTTGACGGAAATCGCCGCGCCTCCTTTGTTGGAAAGCCCCGTTACCTGAGTCATGCTCCAATAGACGCTGTGCAGTATTTCCATATCTTCTTCGCTGTCAAAAGACACCCCGTAGGGATAATCCGCTGTCTGCCCGGTCAACACGGCATATACCGCTAAAATATCGCCAAAGTTATCTTCATTTTTCATCACGCGGGCGCTACCGCCGCCCGATATGGCGCTGCGCACTTCTTTGATATACCCGTCCAGGGCGCTGTCCAGCGCAAATGCTTCCGCCGCTGCCAGCACGTTGCCGCGCATCTGTCCTTCGCCGTAGCCCAGCCAGCCGGAGGGATATTCCCATGCTTCCTCCGACGGTTCGTCCGTCGGGGCGGTCATATCCAGAGGTTCTTCCTCCGGGTCTGCCGCAGCCGGTGTGTTCTCCGGGTTGGGCGTCGCTCCCGTGGATTCTTCCGGTTCCGGGGTGAATACTGGCTCCGGCGTCTCCGATTCCGCCGGTTCCGGCGTTAGCGTTGGCTCTGATGTTTCCTCCGGCGCAGGAGACGGCTCCGGCGCTTCGGATGGTTCCGGCTCCGGTGTATCTACCGGGGTTTCGCTTTCCATAGGCGCATCCGGCAAAGCGGGGTCTGCCGCTTCCGGGTCTGCCGCCGTATCCTCCAACAGCACGCCTTCCGCCTCATATCGAGGACAGCCTTCGGCGTGAATATCCGGCTCACAGATACATACCGTCAAATCACCGGATTTGTTATACAAAAGGCAGCCTTCCGTATGTTCCCCTGTTGTTTTACCTTCGCAGGTGCATTTAGACAGAGGGCAGTTGCTCCCATGCACCGTAATCTCACAGGTACATTCCCCTTTCGCTATGGCCGGAATGATCTGCGTTGCGCCCATGCCTGTTATCATCAGGCCGCACAGCAATGCGGCTGTCCATTTTCCCTTCTTTTTCACCGTCCCATTCACTCCTTTCGGTTCCAAATAATTACGCCACTCTCTCGCAATACACGACATATCGCTGGTAGTTGTGCCGGTAGGGGTGGCAGGTAATCAGCGTTACCAGATCCCGCCCCTCCTGTATCAGCACTTCGTCCGTCTCGTTGGGACGGATTACCTTCAGTTCCGCTACCCGATATGTCATGGTTTCCCACAAGTTTGTAATCGTGATTTCATCTCCTATTTCCAGCGCTTCAATATCCCGGAACATGGCGCCGTGAATAGAGCCACGATGCGCGGCGATTACGCTATTGGCATTGACGCCGCCAATGGGCAAGCTGGTTTGGGAGAGATGCACCGCGCCTTTTCGCATATTGGCCGTGCTGGCTCCTAAATAAATGGGTAGCTTTACCCCCATTTGGGGGATGTCGATGTAGCCCACCATATTGTCGGCAAGCCCCCATTCTGTCAAGTCAAAGCTGGGCTGCTGATAGCTCCATGCGTCCCGGAATCCCGACTGGCCGTTTTCATACAAGTTCAGGTTATATTCCTGCATCGCTGCGTACAGGTCTGGCAGGTATGGCGCGCTTTCTTCCTGCCCGTCCATGCCGTCTGCTCCTTCGGTTTCCGCCTGTTCCCGCAGCTCCTGCCGCCATTCGTCAAACTCATCGGCGATGGAACGAGCGTTCTTATCGTAGAGCCATTGCTGGACATGGGGATAAGCAATCACCGCCAGACCGGCAATCAGCAGCACACATGCAATGATTTTAAACACCCGTTTCATCTGCCCGCTCTCTCCTTACCGATTCTTCCTGTCCTTCTTTTTGCGGGTAACGATGAGTAGTATCACCGCTACGCCGATGAGCGCAATGCCGCCCACGGTAAACAGGATTGTTCCCATGCCGCCGGAAGACGGCGTTGTCCAAATGGGATAATTGGGCAGTTTGAGCACCCTTACGCCGTTTTCCGTTTCCGTCTTAAAGGCAGGTGGCATTTCGCCTTTGGCGGTAATGCCGATGGTTCCCT
>CAJJPW010000007.1 GCA_905193725.1 uncultured Eubacteriales bacterium | reverse complement strand
TGTGGGAGACTTTATGGGAGAGCAGAGCTGATTCCCCATGAAAAGTACCGCCACAAGCTGATACAATTTGCTGTAATGTGAGTTCTACCATAACATACCTCAAAATCTCTGGAGAGAGAGCTGAATAATTTGCTGACACAGCTGCTCGTAGGAAATCCCCGCCGCCTGTGCCTCTTGGGGAAGTAGGCTGGTAGGGGTCATGCCTGGCAGCGTATTGGCCTCTAAACAGTAGGCATTCCCTTGAGCATCCAGCATGAAGTCAATGCGTCCATAGACTTCCAAATGTAATGCGTCAAACACCTGTAGAGCCGCTTGCTGCATGAATGCGGCAATATGGCTATCCACCTGGGCGGGGCAGATTTCCTGCGTCCACCCCTTCTGGTATTTATGGGAATAGTCGTAAAATCCGCTTTTGGGGATGATCTCAATGGCAGGTAAGGGTTGATTTCCCAAAATGCCCACGGAAAATTCTCTGCCGGGAATATACTCCTCAATGAGAACTTCCTGCTCGTAAGTAAAGGCCTGTTTCAAGGCGTTTTCCAGCTCTGCCTGGCTGTGGACAATGGATACGCCAATGCTGGAGCCACCACTACAGGGCTTGACAATACAGGGAAAGCCGAACTGCGCCCCGTCGGACGTATCTTGCCCTTTGCGGTAAGCCTTGCCCTTGGGCGTTAAAATTCCGGCCTGCAACAAAATTTGCTTGGTGATCCATTTGTTCATGGCAAGAGCACTGCCCAGATAGCCACTGCCGGTATATTTGATATCCAGCACGTCAAACAGTGCCTGCAATCGGCCGTTTTCTCCATTTTCTCCATGAAGCCCCATATACACAATGTGGGCAGCACGGCAAATGTCCAGCACATGTGGTCCAAGGGAACCAAATACGTCGCCTGTGCGGGACGCCTTTATTTTCTCTAAATCCGGTTCTGTCTCCTCCACCACTGCTTGAGCGATTTTTTCCTCGCTGGAAAATATCTCTTCCATGGGCTGAGGGATGGATTGTCTGCCTAAAAAAGAATCCAATAAGATGGCTTGGTGCCCTAACTTCCGGAGTGCCTTTACTACCATAGAGCCAGAAGAGAGGGAAACCTGCCGTTCAGTGCTAATGCCTCCTGCCAATACAACGATATTCATATGCCAATAACTCCCGTTTATTTTTTTCACATAATATTTAATTATATCACACTGGATCTATTATGGAACCCTTCTTTTAGTGTATGACAAAGCCCAGAGATTGTTTCTATAATAATTGCCAAGAGTATTAAGGATTTAAACTTTTAGATTTTCTCCACATCGTAGGAGACATTTGAAATCGCTTTAAAAAATGCCGGTTGAAGCTAGAAAGCGAATTGTATCCTACTTCCATGGCGATGTCCACGATGGGCTTTTTGGGATTCCACAACATGACGCTAGCTCGGTTGAGACGCATGTTATGAATATACTGCATAGGGGACATGCCAGTGACCACTAAAAATTTCCGCTGCAAATTTGCCTTGCTGATATTGCTGATTTTGACTAATGTATCAATGGTGATTTCATTCATGTAGTTCATGTTGATGTAGTTGATGGTCTCGGCAATGTCATCTAAGAGTTTGATCTGCTTTACATGGCTGGCAGAACCTGTGCGCTTTTTGTTAAATCGGTTGTGCTCTATGAGCAAAGCATATACGAGGCCGCGAATTGCCTCGAGATAGTTTTGGGAGGTGTGGGAGGACTCGTACAGGATCATCTTGATCAGCTCATAGATGGAAGGGCTTTCCTCATACATGAGCAAATTGCGAAATTCATAGTTTTCTATTTGAGTCTTTTCAAGTAAACTAAGGCCCCAAGTGTTATGACCGCTAAATAGATACTCTAAATTGATATAGAGAAAATGCCACAGGCTTTTTTCGGGGTTGATGCTCTGTGCAATATGGGTCTGCCCTTCATAGATAATGCTAGCGCATTTGCCACTGAAGGGGATGACCTCGCCATCCACAATAAATACGCCAGAGCCATATTCGCAATAGCCGATCTCTAAAAAATTATGATAGTGAAGAGTTTCTGGGGAGAGAGAGGGATAATAGGTAAAAAGCTCTCCGGAAGGGCATACTGGTTTGCTTTGAGAAAATTCCGCTGTGTCAAAAATCTCAATGATTGATTCAAACTGCATAGTATTTTCCTCTTTTCGCATAGTTTTTGTCAACTAGAAGTGTTATTTTGTTATTATAGAACTGAATGACAAATTCGTCAAACGTCTCAACTAAAACCAATTTAATATGAAAAAGGAATGATAGTGATGAAAAAGAGTCTTTTCAAAAGAGCACTGATCTTTCTCATCGTACCGTGCATGTTGGCGATCTACGGATGTATGCCAGCAGCTTGGGCTGAATCTTCCGATTCCGATGTGGAACCCTCGGCTCCTGCAGAATCGATGCAGGTAGCGGATACGGTTGAAGAATTGCAGCCTGGTATGGTACGGGGAAAGGTACTACTGGACAATGGCGCGATGGTCGCCTGTGGCATCATCGTGGAAGATGAGTCGGGAAACACTTACAGGACGACGACAAACGCACTGGGAGGGTACAACTTAAGGTTGCAACCGGGAAGCTACAAACTGCATTTTACTCGGGGCACAGAGTACTCCATCGTCAGCGAGGAGGTCACGGTGGAAAGCTACAAAGTGGTTTACCTGCAAGATGTTCGGCTGGTTCATCTATTCAACACCTTTGAGCGGGGGTGGGTAGCGGGGGGCCTCCACCAGCACACATTTTACTCGGATGGAGCGGATGGCGTTTATGATCAGCTGTTGAGCAATATCTCTGTAGGCCAGCATTACGGCTTCCTGTCCGATCACAACGTGGCAAGAGGACTTGCAGAGTGGACCCAGGGGAATTATATGGTGGCCAACATGGATACTCAGGGCAACCCCCAACTGTTCCACGCCTATGATGCGGTGGAAGTTACAACAGAGTTTGGCCATTATCAGTCCTTGGGAATTGGACTGACATTCGACACCTACGAAGTCCTTTTGAGAGATGCAGAACGCAGCAAAACAGGTGAGGAGAAGGATCAAATTATAAAGGATAAAATCATCTATATTGCCGATACCATTCGAAGAGAAGGGGGCATCCCTCAAATTAACCATCCATATTCCTCCAACACCATGGGCTTTAACTACTGGGAAATAGCTGACCACTTTGACACCATTGAGATTTGGAATGGAGTGTTCCCTCCTGGAGATGGACGATACGAGCCGGAAAAGGAGTCGGAACAGGGCCAAAACTACCGCTCAAAACTCAAGTGGTATGAACTGCTCAATGAAGTCAAAAATGGAGGAAAATTCTTAGCAGCAACGGGCGGCACAGATAATCACGACTCCACCTCGCCCTATACTAACACGCAAGAGATTGGCGAAATAGCATCCATGGAGGATTATGAAAAGCTGTGTGAAAAGAGCGGGAAATACAGCGGCGTTCCCACCACCTATGTCAATATCAGAGGTGAGTTCAATCAAGAAAATCTCTTAAAGGGCATTCAGGCTGGCCATAGCTTTATCTCAAATGGGGTAGTGGTACTGGCGGATGTAGATGGAATGACGTATGGCGATACAGTGAAACTGACAGGCGATGCTGCGAAGCTAAATGTAGAGGCATTTTGCAGGGAAGGCCTTGAGAAAATACAAGTTGTAAAGAATGGAAACGTTCTGCAAGAGATCAATTGCAATGACGAGACGAATTTTAACCAGACGCTGGATTTAACGGGAATGGCGCCTGGAGACTGGATCACCCTAGAAGTATTTGGAGAAGGTTGCTTTTACGCAATTACAAACCCAATCTTCTTTCAATGAAATCCATATGTTTATGTAAAGGAGTGTAAATGATGAAAAAGAGTCGCATATCTAGGTTCATTTGTGTTTTGTTGGTAGCGCTGCTGACCTTTGCGCTGGTATCTTGCGGAACTAGCGGCGAGGCGCCCGATCCTTCTGGGCAGACGCAAGAAGGACAAGAGGCTTCTCCTTCGACCAGTGACACACCCGCCTGGCAGTTTGAAGTGGGCAGCGATGTGGTAGAGGAAGAGGCAGTGGGGGCCAGCGAGTACGACCCCACCTACACGGTAAACCTGAAAATCGTAGGCGCAGAGGAGGATGTGCTGTTCAACGGGAAAGTGACCATCAAATCGCCGACGATGTACGGGAACGAGTTTTTAAAAGCGGCAGTGACGGATAAGGGATTAGCCCAAAGCGGGATAGAGACGGGGTTTGTGGAGACCATAGGAGATTATGTGAACAACTCCACAGATAACATCTACTGGCTGTACACAGTAAATGGGACTTCACCGGCATTTGGATCGAACTTATACCAGATGAGAGACGGAGATTACATGCTCTGGGAATACAAAGCGGCAGAATAAATCGGTGAGACATCTACTGGAAGGAGTGAATGGAAATGAAAATAAAAAAAGTTTTTGGTTTGTTGTTGGCGGTGATGCTGCTCATTACTTGCGCTGCAGGCTGCGCTGGAGAACCGGCAACGACAGGAGACCAACCTACAGGAGAAAATACGAGCGAGCAACCGGAACAATCTCAGAGCAGCAATTCAGATGTGGCGAATTTGGATGATGGCGTGACGCGCATTTGCCTGTTGATCAACGGAAATTTAGGGGACATGTCTTTCTTTGACAGTGCAAACGCCGGCATGACAAAGTTTGCTGAGGATCACCCCGAAGTGGAAGTGAAAGTTGTGGAAATGGGGTCGGATAATACCAAGTGGGAGCCGACTTTGCGGCAGACAGCCAATGAGGCATACGATCTGATTATCGTAGGGACAACGGATATGCGTGAACCGCTGCAAAGACTGGTGCGCAACAAAAAGTATGAAGATAGACGCTTCATCATCTTTGACACTGAGATCGAAGACGACAATGCGGCGAATTACCCCACAGTGCACTCTATGCTCTTTAAACAAAACGAAGGCGGCTATTTGGCTGGCGTTTTGGCAGCCTTGATGACGGACCAGGCTGGCGGAGATAAAACCGGCTTTATTGGCGGCATGAAAATAGACATCATCAACGATTTTGGCTATGGATTTATCCAGGGAGTGAAACGGGTAAACCAGGATAAAGGCACCAACATATTGGCCTATAACAGCTATATCGGCGACTTTACCAACAGCCCTAAGGGAAAATCCCTAGCAGATACCATGTATGCCGAAGGAGTGCCAGTGCTATTTGCAGCAGCGTCTCAGGCGGGACTGGGATGTGTAGACAGCGCAAAGAATAATGATAAATACGTCATTGGCGTTGACAGCGACCAGTATAGCTTCTTTAAAGATATCGACACGCCAAAGGCAGAAAAGATCGTAACTTCGGTGCTCAAGAGAGTGGATTTAGCTCTATATGAGGCTTGTGAGCAGTTTTTAGATGGTACGCTCACCTATGGAGATCTATCGTATATGGGCATTAAAGAGGGAAAGATAGGCATTGTGGACAACGAAATATACCAAAAAGTAGTATCTCAAGAAGATCGGGATTACATCAAACAGATTCAAGATGACATCGTCAGTGGCGAGCTAGAGGTGGGAAGTGGTCTGAGACGTTTCACCTCAGATGAGGATCTCAATGCCATGTTTGACTCTATCGATCCCAATAAACAATAGAAAATGGTGAAGTGCAATGGATCAGCTGTTGGAAATGAAAGGGATTACCAAAATATACGATAATGGTGTGCTGGCAAATGACAAAGTAGATATTACCCTCCATACAGCGGAAATCCACGCAATTGCAGGAGAAAATGGCGCAGGAAAAAGCACCATTATGAAAATACTATATGGTCTGGAAAGAAAGGATGGCGGCAGTATCCTCCTGGAGGGCAAACCAGTGGAAATTCGCTCTCCAAAAGACGCCATGAGGTTAGGGATTGGCATGGTCCACCAGCATTTTATGCTGGTGAACCAGCTGCCTGTGTACCAAAACATCTTCTTAGGACATGAGATAACGAAGCGTGGATTTTTAAATAGAGAGGAAATGGTAAACTTCACTCAAAAGCTGGGAGAGAAATATGGAATGCGGGTGGACCCCTATGCTTTATGCTCTGAATTACCTGTGGGGATGGCCCAAAAGGTGGAAATTCTAAAGGCCCTTTCCAGGGGAACGAAGATACTGATACTGGACGAACCCACAGCGGTGCTGACGCCGCAAGAGACTCAGGAATTGTTTGAGCAGCTCAGGTTGCTGAAAAAAGACGGCTGTACCGTAGTGATTATCACCCATAAGCTAAAGGAGATACTCACCCTTTGTGATCGCATTACCGTGATGCGCAGCGGCAAGACAGTAGGAGAGTACTGCGTAGAGGGAATGGATGAAGCCACACTCTCCAGGCTCATGGTGGGAAGAGATGTGCAGCTAGAAATCCAAAAACAGCCGCAAAAGGCCCAAGATGCAGTGCTCACAGTAAAAGACCTCTGTGTGCAAGGGCGAAATGGAAAATGGGCGGCAAATCACATAAACTTTTCGGTAAAACGGGGAGAGATTCTCTGCCTGGCCGGAATAGAGGGAAATGGACAGCGAGAGGTAGTGAGAAGCATTACCGGACTCAACCCAAGATATACTGGCAGTATTTGCCTCTTAGGGAAGGACATCCGAGGTTGGCCCATTCAGCGCATCCGTAAAACGGGCCTAGCCCATATACCAGAAGACAGGCTGGCCAGCGGCGTTAATCCAGAGGCGAGCATTTTGGACAATTTGATTTCCGTCGATTTTAGAGAGAATAGCAAATTAGGGTTGATTCCCTACAAAAAGTATGCGGCAAGAGCTAGCAGGCAGCTGAAAAGCTTTCACATTAAGGCCAGTTCTTACCGGCAAAAAGTGAGCATGCTGTCTGGCGGGAACATGCAAAAAGTGGTGGCAGCGCGAGAAATAGAGACAGATCCCCAGCTTCTGGTAGCCGACCAGCCTACAAGAGGGGTGGACATTGGCGCCATGGAACTCATTCATCAAAGGCTGCTGGCGCTGAGAGACCAATCCCGTGGTGTGCTACTCATTAGTGCTGACCTGCGAGAAGTGATGGGATTGAGCGATAGAATTTTAGTCTTTCACGAGGGCAGCATTATTGCCCAAATTACCGATGTGGAACATTTATCCGAAGAACAGCTGGGCAGATATATGCTGGGCATAGATAAAATGGAAGGAGGGGATTTGGATGAAGCGTAACCCCTTTGTGAGGTTGAAACACTCAGTACGTGCACGGGAGATTTTATTTGAAGTGTTGCGCACAATCATTGCAATTCTCATATCCGTGGCCATTGCTGCCATTATCATCTGCCTGACCAGCGAAACTCCGGCGCAGTCCATTGGGCAGTTGTTCCTATCGCCGTTTTCCAGTTCCTATACGATTGGCAAGATCTTTACAGAGGCGGTACCTTTGATGTTTACGGGCGTAGCAGTATGCATCATGGTGCGTTGTGGGCAGTTTAATATGTTTGTAGAAGGGGCTTTTTTTGCAGGAGGACTTGCCGGCGCGGTAATTGCCGCTCATTTAGAGCTTCCAGGCATCTTGCAACCCCTTGTGGCTATGCTGGCAGCTGCTGCCATTACAGGTATAATTGGCTATGGGCCAGCAAAACTCAAAGCAAAGCTCGGTGTGAATGAATTTGTAACTTCGCTGATGTTCAACTTTATCGTATTCTGGGTCTGCATGTATCTATTTGAAAATCACTTCGCCGATCCAAATTACTCTTCTCTGGCAACGCCAATGTTGGACGACAGTGCAAAACTGCCTTATTTAGATTACGACAACGAAGTCAGCAGCAGTATCCTTGTGGCGTTTATCGTCGTCCTGTTAGGGGCGCTGTTCTTGTATCGCACTAAATGGGGGTACAGCATTCGCATGACAGGTGGGAATGCAAAATTTGCAGAGTTCAGCGGCATTCAAACGAAATCGCCCATTGTATACTCTCAGGTGATTGGCGCAGGGCTGGCGGGCTTTGGCGGCGCAGCATATATACTGGGCAATTTTTACAGGTTTAACTGGAAAGCGCTGCCCAATTATGGATTTGACGGCTTTATCGTGGCCATAATCGCCCGCAACAATCCCCTATTGGTGCCGCTTGCCTCCCTATTTATAGGATATTTGCGCACGGGCGCGATGGAAATGGCGCGGCTGAGCGACGTCCCCAATGAAGTGGTCTATATCATACAGGCTATTATGATGATCCTCATCGGCGCACAGGCCTTTTTATCCAGAATGCGCAAGAAGAGCGTTGCCTCAGTAGCCATAGGAAGGGAGGAAAAGGGAAATGGTTGATTTCATATTCAGCGAAAACTTTTTGTACTCTGCAATTCTCTTTTCGCTGCCCATCTTATTTGCGGCATTTGGCGCGTTTATCTCCAATAAAGTGGGGATGTTAAATATCAACATCGAAGGTTCTATGTCGGTGGCGGCTATGACTGGGGCGCTCGTGAGCCACTTTGCATCTAGCTGGCTGCTGGGCGTACTGAGCGCCGTTTTAGCTGGAGTGGCAATGTCTATGATTCTCACATTTGCCTCGTTAAAGCTAAAAAATAGCAGCATCCTCACGGGAATTGCCCTTAACACATTTGCTACAGGTCTGTGCATCTTTGTGCTCTACAGCGTTTTAGGCACAAAGGGGGATTCCTCAGGAGCCCCCAGCGCCATGATTCCCAGCATAGAAATCCCGCTATTGAGCGATATACCGGTGATAGGCAAGCCTCTGTTTGGGCAGAATCTGTTATTTTACGTAGCGATCATCAGCATCGTGGCTGTCAAAATTATGCTGGATAAGACGAAGCTAGGGCTACACATAAAATCTGTAGGATATAACGAAGAGGCGGCGGCTTCTGTGGGGATTAAAGTAGATCGCACTAAGGTATGGGCGCTAATCCTATGCGGCGTTTTTGCAGGGCTGGGAGGAGCATTTCTCTCCATGGCATACCTATCCTACTTCTCGGCTGGGATGGTGAGTGGACGCGGTTTTATTGGCCTTGCGGCTGAGGCGATGGGCAGTGGAATGCCAGGGCTCATTACTCTCTTTGCCTTCTTATTTGGCGCAGTTGACTACTTTGCAGTAGGGGCGCAGGCAGTATTAGGAGTGCCCTATCAGCTGCTCAATACACTGCCCTATATTATGACAGTAGTTGCGATGGTGATCTATGCTGTCGTATCTCAAAAGCGCCAGCAAAGGCAGCTCTATGGGAAAAACAGAAATGGAAAGGATGACAACTTATGAAAGCTTGGAAAATGGAACTGGAGATGCTGAAAACGGCGATGCCAGTCATACTAAAAGAGGAAGAACAGGGCTGGGATTTCTGCATGGAAATGGAAAGGATGGAAAATAAGCTTGCGAGAATGAAATGGCACAGCGAAGTGCCGGGTTCAGGCTCGGTGGAGCATGTTATCGTCGCAGCTATGCAGGATATGGAAAATATGGGATATGACGTAACAAAAGCGGAGGCTCTGATTGCCCAAGGAATGGATTGCTACCAAAAAGGCGACTTTGCGGGCATGGCGCGGCTTTACAGCAGGGTGATGTATTTGTTAAACCAAGCTCCTAAAATAGAGGATCACCCATATTGGCAGTATACGATTTATGAGAACTTTGAACAGTACGAAAAGGCTGTGGATTTTCCTCCATACACCTATAGTGAAGATCCTGATATCTTTGCCAGCCGCATTTACTATGGATGGCTTGCGCAAATCTGCGCAGGTGCGGCAGGTACGGCGATGGAAGGGTACTGCACGGACAATATACGCAAGGTGTTTGGAGAGGTATATGATTATGTGAGAAAGCCCAACACCTATAATGACGATATTACCTACGAATACGCTTTTTTAAAGGCGCTAGAGCTGCACGGCAAGGAGATTACTTCAGAAGATATTGCAGATCAGTGGGTGGCGCTCATCCCCTGTGGATGGTCGGCAGAGGATATCGCTATACGAAATTTAAAGCTGGGGATATATCCTCCCATGAGCGGCTGGATGAACAACCCTTATCGGGAGTGGATTGGAGCGCAGATGCGCGGGGCAGTGTGCGGCATGGTGTCGCCAGGGAATCCCCATCAAGCTGCTAGGTTTGCCTATATGGACGGCATCATATCCCATCATAATAACGGTGTGTTGGGAGAGGTATTCAATGCAGTGCTGAGTTCGTTGGCTTTTGTAGAAAAGGATATCCGCACCCTGGTGGAGACCGCTGTTCACTTGATTCCCAAGGATAGCGAATACTATAGCGTAGTGAAATTTGCCCTCTACTGCTGCAAGGAATATGGCACTTGGGAAAACGCCTGGCGAGCCTGTGAAAAGAAGTATGAGCGGTATAACTGGATTCATGCTTACCCCAATGCGTGTGCAGAGGTTGTGGCGCTGTGGTTTGGAAATGGCTCATTTGACGAGACCATTCACATTTGCTGTATGGAAGGATACGATGTGGACTGCAATGGAGCACAAATTGCCACTGTGCTAGGTATTATCCACAGGGAAAAGACGTTAGACCCTCGTTGGACAGAACCGATAGGGGATAAGCTCAACACCTATATGCGAAACCTACAGGAGATCAGCATTAAAGAGCTGGCCAAGTGGACAGCGGATCTTGCGATTGCATTGAAATGAGGGATGGACGTGAAAAGAATATTCGTACTGGGAAGCCTTAATATGGATTTAGTCATCTCCACCCCGTATATCCCCAGTGCTGGAGAAACCATGTATGGTTCAGGGTTTATGATAAACCCAGGGGGAAAGGGCGCAAACCAAGCTGTGGCATGTGCTAAAATGGGCGGCAAGGTGTTGATGTGCGGATGCGTGGGGAAGGATCTGTTTGGCAATTCGCTGCTCAAAGGACTAAGCGGCTTTGGTGTCGCTACTGAACATATACAGCAGGTGGATAAAAGCCCGACTGGTGTGGCGATGATTACAGTATGTGAACAGGACAATCGCATTATACTGGACCCAGGAGCCAATTACTCGGTAACGAAAGAGAGGATAGATAGTTTTCTCGCCTGTGCGCAAAAACAGGATCTCTTGCTTGTACAACTGGAAATCCCCATAGAAATGGTGGGGTATGCACTGAAAAGGGCAAAAGAGATTGGGATGGAAACCCTTCTCAACCCAGCTCCAGCAAATGAGAAAATACAAAAGTTCTATCAGTATGTGGACATTATCATCCCGAATGAGACGGAATTAGAGATGTTAACAGGCGCACAAATTCTAGAAGACGGCATTTTAATGCTGGCCAACCAAGGCATAAAAGCCGTGGTCGTCACGTTGGGAAAACGGGGATATTGTTCTTATTACAATGGAAGTATTTCGTATGGCAAAGGGAAAACGGTAAATGCAGTAGACACGACGGCGGCAGGCGATACTTTTTGTGGCGCAATGGCAGTTAAGCTATCGGAAAACGGCAGGATGTCAGATGCACTAAACTACGCCAATTGTGCCGCGGCTTTAGCGGTGATGAAAAATGGCGCGCAGGCATCTATCCCGACCAAAATAGAAGTGGACGCGATGATGACTACAAATTAACAATATGGAGCCAATCTAGTTGCTTTTGTATAAAACTTGGCAGAGCGCTGCAAATCGAAGTGGGTTTGTGGCGCTTGCAAAGCCAAGTGGCATAAACATAAAAGTGAAAAAGAAGGAAGCGCTTCCCCAAAATTGGGCAGGCGATGGATGCCAATCGGAAAAGATTTTATACAATAATGGATGGAACGCTGTAAAAAATTTGACTTTATGAGGAGAATTCCTAAAAATGTTGAAATAATGCTTGAATTTCACCGGTTTTTTTATTATAATAAAACTCGTTCTAACAAATGCTGATGTAGCTCAGGCGGTAGAGCACTTCATTGGTAATGAAGAGGTCGGCAGTTCAAGTCTGCTCATCAGCTCCACGGGCAATGGCCCGAGGGAATATCGCAATTCACGTGGGTGGGTTGCGGTATTTTTATATATCCGAAACAAGGCGTTTTTATCTGCAAAGTTCTAAAAGCGTGTCACTGTACCCTATATCGCAATTTACGATGGTAGCTTGCGGTATTTTTTGCGCCAGAAATAAGGTGCTTTTATTGGCAGAGCGCTGCCATACCACTAGTTCAAGAAAATTGCACACATTAATTTTGGGATATGTGATATTTTGGTGCATGAAGCCATATGCTTTTCATAAAGCTCTGCCTGAGCAAGTCTCCTATATGGAAGATGTAGTAATAGATTTCATAATACCCATATAAAAACTCACTCTTTCTCACTCTTTTCTCGTGAAAAATCGACAGTCAAATGGAAAGAAACACTTAAAAATTATGATAAAAAAATTGTTAAAAAGGAGAACTGGCACAAAAACGCCGTTCGCAAGGGGAAACTTCTGTATTTTTTGTAGATATTTTTGTCTTCTATGTGGCGATCAAGCGACAGTTTTTGATGTCGCCATATGATTAAATCGTAAATGCACCAAACAGAGACGGAAACAAAGCTAGCTCTATGATAGCTTATGCAAAAATAGAAAATAGATTCCTATTAGGAGATAAGATGGAGGGAAAACAATGGCACAGACTAAAACAAACACAAAAAGGCAGACTTTTTAAATCTGAGTTGGCTGTTTTATAGGCTGCTGCCTTTTGTGCTTGGGCTATTGATCGGAAGAGTAGAGCTGTATGAAGGAGTACTGCCCTTCGGCACTGCCTTTCTGATGGCAGCTTTTTTGAACAACAGCAAAATCAACGCCTATATGGTGCTTGCAGGCCTATTGGCCTCGCTGTGCATTCAAATTCCCAGTATGCAGTACGTGGGATATACATTCTGTGTCCCCTGCATTTGCGCTTCTCTTTGCATTATTTTGACCATCTTGAAGGTCAAACTCAATCGAAAGCTAGTTTGCTCCATCACTATTTTGGCGTATCTGGTGAGCACGCTGTTTTTCAAGCTCAATCTCATATTAGCGGTGCTTACCTCTGTAATAGAGGCCAGTACTTGTCTCATCATGATCATGGTATTTGACAGCGCCATTAAAATGGTGAAGGGAAGGCGGGGCAGAATTATATTATCCGATGAGGAGATCATCAGCGCTGCCTTTGTGGTGCTACTATGTATCTTGGGAATGGGGAATATCCACATTGGAAATGTCTATTTAAGAGATATCGTGGCTATCTTTCTCAGCATGGGGCTCTGCTATCTAGGTGGTGCCGGAATTGGCGCAGCAGCGGGTATCTTGCTGGGATTCGCCACTGTGATTGGTGGCGGGGAAGTTACATTTGCTGCAAACCTAGGACTGTGTGCCTTAGTAGGAGGTGTATTCCGCAAATTGAAAAAACCGGGTGTGGCCTTGAGCTTTATACTGGTTAACGCCATTATGACATTTTATATCAACGGTTCCTCCTTGGTGATCATTCCCCTCATCGATACGGTAATCGCCACCATTGCCTTTGTACTGGTGCCGAAAAAAGCGTATCTGTTTATTGGGAGATATATTGATGCCAACGTGAGAAGAGACTTTGAGCAGAAAATCCATTTGAAGAGGTTTCGAGACCAGACCATTGGCCGGCTGAAAGAGATCAGCGCGGTGTTTTTAAACGCCTCCCATGTATTTGCCGATGCGACCAAAGCGAAAATGCAGCATGGAAATAAAATCAACTATATGATCGCCAAAATTCCAGAGGAATGCTGTAAAAACTGCATGTTTACCAAGGGATGCTGGCAAACGGATTTTTTAAATACCTATGGAGTCATGCAAAAACTATATTCCAAATACGAAAGTGGGCAGACGCTCACCATTCGGGATTTGGGCAAACATTTGAAAAAGACATGTGTACGGCCAGAAGCACTGCTGGAAGCTGCCAAAAAGGTGTTTTACGTGTTTTCTACCAACAACAAGTGGCATAACAAGGTAATGGAGAGCCGGGCAATTGTAGGCGAGCAGCTGGAAGGGGTCTCTCGAGTCATCGCCAGCTTAGGCAAGGATTTAGAGATGGACATCAGTTTTCATCAAGAGTTAGAAGAGGAGATCAAAGAAAAGCTTGACAGGTTGGGGTTGCGGCCCAAAGAGGTCTGCGTAGAGAAAAGTGGCTCATATGAGGCGGTGCACATCAAAATGAAGTGCTGTGATGGCAGCATGGCGTGCAAAAACAAAGTGCAGGATATTGTCTCCAGCACTCTGGGTAAGCCCATGCGCTGCCAGGAATCCATCTGTTATGCAGGAGGAAGCAAATATTGCAATTTAACCTATGAAGAGGCCAAGCGATTTGAGGTGATCACGGGAATCGCCCAGACACCAAAGGCGGGGAACAAGCTATGCGGCGACGCCCATTCCTTTGAAGGCCTGAAGGATGGCAAATATATGTTGCTTCTGTGTGATGGCATGGGAAGCGGAGAAAAGGCACATAGAGAAAGCTGTGCGGCAGTAACACTGATGGAGGATTTTTATCGGGCAGGTTTTGATCACAAGACCACGCTGGATGCCATCAATAAGTTGCTGATACTCAGTTCGAACGAAGAGATGTTCTCCACGATGGATTTGTGCATGCTGGATTTGATTCATGGAAATGCCAGATTTACAAAGATTGGTGCACCACACAGTTATTTGTTCCGAGAAGGCGAGTTGCAAAAGATCCATGCAGGAGCTCTCCCTTTGGGGATTCTCGATGAATTTGAGCCGGCGGAGCAGGAGATAGAACTCCAGGATGGGGATGTGATCATCATGTTTACAGATGGCATCTCCGATTTAGAGGAGGAAAACGACCAGTTGCATTTTGCCCTCACTACCTGCCTGAAAAACAGCGGTGTGCAGGTAGTTGCAGATGAGATTTTAGATAGTGCCTTAAAGCTATGCAATGGCCAGGCACGGGATGATACGACAGTTATGGTGACCAAAATCCGCAAAGCAGTTTAGCCCCCCAAGAGATTTTCTCTCCCAATATATGAAAAAGATGCTGCCTTGGCAGCATCTTTTTCATATGATTCGTTCAAATTCCATTTCGCACTCTCATATTGCTTCTAACGTAAATAGCATATACTGCATTACACACAAAGTATAGCAAAATAATTTCCACAGGCAGCAAAATCACATTTTTTAAAATCCGGCTGGCAATAATGGCAAACATCGCCTGGCCGTTTAACAGCGAAAACCACAGGGAGTTGAGCAATATGTTGCAACCCACATTGATCGTGAGCTTAGTGAGAATGCAGCGCATTACAGTGATTTTTTTGCGATACAAAAAACAGCCGTAGATCATCCCTGCCACCATGGTGGTCACTGTAAACCCTGGGAAAAAGCCACCAGGTGAATGGGTGATCACATAGGTGAGAACGTCTGATACAAGACCTGCAATGATACCTACAGATGGCCCATATAACATGCCAATACAGGCGGCGCCTAAAAAGGCAAAGCCTACTCTTAGCTCCTGGGTGATGTAAATTTGGCAGAACATATCCAGTATGATTTGAAGGGCAATGAACAGGGCTGTGATAATGAGACAGCGAAGGTCTTTGAAATTTTTTGCAGAGTCATGGAAAAGGTCCATGATTTTACCCATAAAAAAACACCTCCTATTTACATGTTGCTACACGCCAAGAGGTGCCTATCCTCCTATTATGTAGCAGCGGGATGCGACATTTGTACCGCAAGCATAGTACTTTTCGTTCAGCGGCAACTCCCCGTCCGACTGACACTTCACGCACAAATATCTACTCTGCTATCATGAAAAAACAATGTGTTGACAATTTTCGCCTTGCCAACATACTCATTATAGTGCAAATAAAATTACATTGCAAATTTATTTTTTTGTCTACAGATAAATGGGGGAGGGCATTTGGGAGAAGAATACTGTATATAGGAGGGAAAGGCTACAAGCACCTAAAAAAGTATAAACATTTTATGAAATATATTGATCTTAAAATAAAATAAGTTTAAAATGAATTATCATGTTTAAAAAAGTTTCAAGGGCGATTGCCAAATACGGCTTATTCGAGCCAGGACAGAAAATAGGCATTGGATTATCCGGAGGATCGGATTCTGTGGCGCTTCTCGATTTTCTAGTGGAAAACTATCCCGGAAATCAGTGGATGGCGCTCCACTTTGAGCACGGGATTCGGGGGCAAGATGCGTTGGACGACGCGGAATTTTGTAGAACGCTTGCCCTGCGATACGGCGTTCCCTTTGTTTTAGAACATGGCGATGTGCCTAGGTACGCAAAAGAGCATAAAATAGGCTTAGAGGCAGCAGGTCGGCTTCTCCGCTATGGTTTTTTTGAGAGGTGTATGGACACATATGGCCTGGCGTGCATTGCGCTAGCCCACCATCGAGATGACCAACTGGAGACCATTTTGTGGAACATGATAAGGGGCTGTGGCGCCAAAGGACTTTTTGGCATGGAACTCAAGCGAGAAAACTATATTAGGCCACTGCTCCAGGTGAGCAAGCAGGAGATTCTAGACTATTTGAAGCAAAGAGGCTTATCCTATCGGGAGGATGCCACCAATGCAGAGCTAGAGTATTCGCGCAACTACTTAAGACACCAGATTATTCCGAGGCTTAAACAACTCAACCCCGGGGTGGAAGAGGCGGTTTTAGGGCTATCCTGTCGAATCAAGGGGCAAACCGAGCTGCTGATGGAGTATCTGCAAGAGGATTATAAACAATGCGTCCAGGAGAAAAGAGATCGAATTGCGTTAGATATTCCAAAGACCCTGGCCCATCCTAAGGCTGCACAGCAGTTGATGGTGAGGCAGGCGCTGGAGCGGGTGTTTACTTTGCAGGATGTAGAGGCAAAACATATACAGGGTATCCTTCAATTAATGGCCAAAAAAGGGACGGGAAAGCGCCTTTCTTTGACGAATGGTCTCATCGCCCAGGTGATATACGATACACTGGTGATTCAAAAAATACAGACCCATATCTACTGGGAAATGGAAGTGGACGTGGGAAGCGGGGGAGGCCAAAAAGATGGAATGACCCTGCGTATTGAGCAGGTAGAGCAAATGCCTTCTAACTATCCGCCAAAGGATAGTCTAGTACAATATGTGGATGCCAAGGCGTTGGAACAGTGCGAAAATCTGAAATTGCGCAACAGAAAAAATGGCGATATGTTTATTCCTTTTGGGGGAGGCAGCAAAAAACTCAAGGATTATTTGATAGACCAAAAAGTGCCGCGAGACGAGAGAGACGAGATGCTCTTTTTATGCGATGGAAATCAGGTGCTTTGGGCAGTGGGTCTACAACTGGGAGAAAAACTGAGAATTCGCCCTAATAGTACAAGCGTGTTGCGGCTAGAGTTAACAGGAGAAGAGAAAAAACCAAATGGTAAAAAGCTCGATAGCTAAGAGATACAAAGGGGAAAAACGATGGTTGATAAGAATTATTGCCTAATGGGAAAGGACATTGAGGAGATCCTCATCACAGAAGATCAAATTAGACAGAGGATTAGAGAGATGGGGCAGCAGATCAAACAGGATTATATGGATAAAGATCTGCTGACAGTATGTATTTTAAGGGGAGCGGTGATGTTTTACTGTGATCTAGTAAAGGAAATCGATTTGCCCCTCACTATGAATTTTATGGCAGTATCCAGTTATGGAAATGCGTCTCAATCCTCTGGGATGGTGCGCATCCAGTACGATTTACAGCAGAACATCCAGGACAAAGATGTGCTGATTGTAGAGGATATTGTAGATAGTGGGCATACCCTCACCCACCTGACCAAATTGCTCTCCAGCCGCAATCCGAAGTCCCTTAAAGTGTGCACGCTTTTAGACAAACCGGAGCGCAGAGAGGTGCCTTTTGAGGCGGATTATGTGGGATTTGAAGTGCCTGACAAATTTGTGGTGGGATATGGCCTGGACTATGCGGAAAAATATAGAACGTATAAGCACATTGGCATATTAAAGCCTCATATTTATACAGAGTAAATGTGGGTGGAGGCTCTGAGAATAGCTGCTATGTATCTTTCGTATAATAAATTAGTGAAAGAAAACGGCTAATTATTGTAATTGGAAAAATTTTATGTTACACTAGTAAAGTGCAGTCTTTTTGCTTTGCTGAGAGGCTTTTCGGCAAAAGTTAGACTCTTTAAGGAGGACAGCGAATTTGAAAAAGTTTTTAAGAGGACCGATGGTGTATATCATTATACTCCTGGCTATCGTGCTGATGACACAGTCTTTTGGTCTTCTTGGTCAGTCGAATACAGAAGAAATAGAGTACTTTGAATTCTTGCAAAAAGTAGAAAAAAATGAAGTGGCGGAAGTTGCCATTATGGATACCACGTTAGTGGGTAGGCTAAAAGAATCTAATATTCAGGAGCAGGAATTCCCAGATAAATACGATTTTATGACGGAAATTTCCTCTGAGGAGCAGTTTAATGCGGATATGCAGGCCATTACCGGGAAGAGTAATCCGCTAGAATACGGCATTGAAGTGGTATACTTACCCACTCCAGAGCCCTCATTCTTAGCGACACTACTGCCCTATCTCATTCCGATTATTCTGTTGGTAGTGGTGTGGTATTTCCTCATGCGGCAGTCTCAGGGTGGCAATAAGGCTATGTCCTTTGGCAAAAGCAAGGCAAAGATGTCCATTAACGATCAAAATCGTAAGACGTTTGACGACGTAGCCGGTGCAGATGAGGAAAAAGAGGAATTAAAGGAGATCGTCGAGTTCTTAAAGAACCCCAAAAACTTTATCGCATTGGGTGCCAGAATTCCTAAAGGTGTGCTGCTAGTGGGTCCTCCGGGAGGCGGTAAGACGCTGCTAGCCAAGGCCGTTGCTGGGGAAGCGGGAGTGCCGTTCTTTAGCATCAGTGGTTCGGACTTTGTAGAGATGTTTGTAGGCGTAGGCGCTTCCCGCGTGAGAGATCTGTTTGAAAACGCCAAGAAAAACGCTCCTTGTATCATCTTTATCGATGAAATTGATGCGGTAGGCAGACACAGAGGTGCAGGTCTGGGCGGTGGCCATGACGAGCGGGAACAGACGCTCAACCAGCTGCTGGGGGAGATGGATGGCTTCCAGACCAATGAGGGTATTATCGTGTTGGCTGCAACCAACAGAAAGGATATTTTAGACCCAGCCCTTTTGAGACCGGGCAGATTTGATAGACAAATTGTGGTAAACTACCCAGATGTAAAGGGCAGAGAAGAGATTCTCAAAGTACATGCCAAGGGCAAGCCTCTTTCTAAAGATATTGACCTGAAAATACTGGCCAAGAGAACCCCGGGGTTCATTGGCGCTGATCTGGAAAACGTGCTCAATGAGGCGGCTATTTTAGCTGCCAGAAGGCACAGTAAGCTCATTGAAATGGTTGATGTGGAAGAGGCCATTACGAGAGTTATTGCAGGGCCGGAGAAGAAGAGCAGAGTGGTGAGTGAATACGATAAAAAGTGTACGGCTTACCACGAAGTGGGGCATGCAATCTGTGCAAAGGTATTGCCCAACTGCGATGTGGTGCATGAAGTATCCATCATTCCCCGCGGTATGGCAGCTGGCTATACCATGACGCTGCCGGATGAGGATAAAACCCATCTATTCCGCTCTAAGATGTACGATGAAATCGCCATGATGTTAGGCGGACGTGTGGCAGAGTCCCTCACATTAGGAGATATCAGCACAGGGGCTTCCAATGACATTCAAAGGGCTACGGAATTGGCCCGGAAGATGGTCATCAACTTTGGCATGAGCGACCTAGTGGGGCCGATTTACTTCGGTGGAGAGCAAGAGGTATTCTTGGGCAAAGAATTTGGCCATACGAAGAACTATAGTGAAGAAGTGGCCTCTCAAATTGATGGGGAAGTAAAGCGAATCATTATGGAAGCATACCATAAGGCAGAGACCATCTTAAAGGACAACAAGGATAAACTATACACGATTGCCGAAGTGCTGATCAAAAAAGAAAAGATCACAGGCGAGGAATTCGACATCCTGTTCCAAGGCGGCACACTACCTGAAGAGGATGAGACGCCAAAGACGCCTGAGATAAATGCGCAGGCAGAGGATCTTGGACAGGAAAGTCTCCCTCAAGATGATACGCAAGAGACCACCTCTCAAGGGCCAGCTCAGGGTGATGCGCAACGTCAAGAGATGCAAGAACAGCCCTCTCCAGGGAGCGAAAGTCAAGAACAGCCCCAAGGTGATTCTGAACCAAAGGACAGCGATGCAAAAGATGAAGACGAAAATGGCAAGACAGAATAATTGGAGCAGGTTATACAAATTCTATAAAAGATGATATAATACTAGGGCGTAGAGCGCCCTGGTATTTTTTTGCCACGATAAAGTAATCGTAGCGGCTGGGAAAAGACGGATCAAAATAGAATTTATGATAGAGTAAGTCAGGAGGAACAAGACATGATGCGAGAAGGAATGACCTATGAGGCTTTTGCAAAAGTGAGCCAGGAAAATACCGCACAGCAGATGGGAAGTGGTGGCCTTAGAGTATATGCTACGCCTGCTTTGGTAGCGCTGATGGAGAGTGCAGCATATCAGTTAGCCCAGGGAGAGCTAGAAGAGGGAAAAACCTCTGTGGGCATCGAGATGAATGTAAAACATATGGCGGCAACGCCTGTGGGGATGGAAGTACATGCAAAAGCGACATTGACAAAGATTGATGGGAAGAAACTTTATTTCTCCATCGAGGCATTTGACGAGAAGGTGCAAATCGGCAGCGCAGAGCATATCCGCTACGTTGTAGATGGTGAGAGCTTTCAAAAAAGAGCTGACGAGAAACGCAATGGATAAGGAGAGGATTATTTGAAAGTAGATCTTCATATGCATTCTCACTGCTCAGATGGCTCGATGCCGCCGGAGGAACTGGCCAAAAAGGTATGGGAGCAGGGCATGGAATTTGCCAGCCTTACAGACCACGATACGATTTCTGGGCAAGAGAGATTTATGAGGGCGGCAAAACCGCTGGGTGTGCAGACAATTACCGGTGTGGAATTCAGCGTGGAATTCCCGGGGGAATTGCATATCTTAGGGTACGGCATGGAGCTGGGCCTCCCTATTTTACAGCAGACGTTTCAAACATTGCTGGAGAAGAGGCGAGTACGAACGGAAAACATCATTCAGAAGCTTAAAAACCTAGGCATAGCCATTGAGTTGGCCCAGGTAGAACAGGAAGCTGGCAGCGAGATCATTGGACGCCCGCATATCGCCAAAGCGCTAGTGAAAAATGGATATGTGAAGGACATTGGCGACGCCTTTGATCGATATCTCAGTAGGGGTTGCCCAGGATTTTGTGAGAGGGAAAAGCTGGATAAGGCTTATACCATTGATCTCATCAAAAAATGCGGTGGTATTGCTGTACTAGCTCATCCTGGCCTTGTCAATACAGATGATATAGGGCGGCTCATTGGCGAGCTCAAAGATCTAGGATTGGGCGGTGTAGAAGCATACTACCCTGTTCACAGCAATGATCAGGTGGCCTTTTTTGAAAATACAGCAAAACAGCTGGGAATTTTGGTAACTGTGGGAAGCGACTATCATGGAGACTTGCGCAAAGATAGGAGCATCGGCTGTGAAAAGAGAGCTTCGGCGTATTTAGAAAAATCTATTGCGATACTCAGCAAATTCGCAGAATAATCGCTGTTAATGTATTGATAGCAACTGGGGATTGTGATAGAATAAAGATATATGAGAAAGGCCAATTTATAAATTCATAGGCAGGAAAGGAATCTATATTTATGCATTCAGAGCATGGGGATATAAAGCTATTTGCGGGAAGTTCGGGTGTCACTTTTGCAAAGAGAATGTGCAAATACCTGGGTGTTGATCTGGGAGCTTCAGAGGTAATTCATTTTTCAGATGGCAACATTTTTATCCGGATCAAAGAGACGGTACGCGATAAAGACGTATACCTCATTCAACCGATTGGGCTAGACCCCAACAATGAACTAGTGGAAATTCTATTCTGGATGGATGCTTTTAAAAGGGCGAGTGCCAGCTCGGTAACGGCAATTATTCCGTATTTTGGATATGCCAAGGGTGATAAAAAGGACGAGCCGAGAGTATCTATTAGAGCAAGAGTATGTGCAGACTGTATTGAAATGGCAGGCGCAGATAGGGTAATTACGATGGACTTACACAGTCCACAAGTACAGGGCTTCTTTAGAGGACCTACAGACCATCTGTTGTCCTTGCCTATTTTATGTGAATATGTAAAGGGATTAGATATATTAGAAAATATGGTGGTTGTTTCTCCAGATGCGGGTTTTGCCAAAACAGCGAGAAAATTTGCGGATTATTTACACGTTCCCGTTGCCATTGGGGATAAAACCAGAACAGGGCACGATGAAAAGGCGCAAATATTAGAACTCATCGGCGACGTTGAGGGCAAAAACTGCATGATCGTAGACGATTTCTCCATCTCTGGGGGGACGCTAGCCGACATCTCCAAAGTGCTCAAGGAAAAGGGTGCAAAGCGCATTATCGCCTGCCTATCCCACATTATGTTGCGGGATAAAGGGGTACAGCGCATTGAAGATAGCCCAATTGAAATGCTCATCAGCACAGATAGCGTGGAAAATCCGTTTATCTTAAAGAGTAAAAAGATTTTCACTGTATCAGTAGCGCCGTTGTTTGCGGAAGCAGTGCTGAGAATCCATGAGAGAGTTACTGTGAGCCCACTATTCTCCAAAGTACCCAAAAAGGTAGTGGAGGACATTTAATCGCCGAGGTCAACAGGCGGGCGACGAGCGGGCGACGTCAAGCGGGCGGCAGCAAGTGGTGTCAAACGGGCGGCAGCAAGTGGACGGTATTTAGATGCGCTTGGCGCATATAGCAGCGGACAGCGTCTTGGTGTATTTTGTAAATGTGTTAATCAATTGATGTAGATAAGGACTATGAAGTGGCATAGTCCTTTTTGATACCGTTGAGTGAGCGATCAGAAGAAGGGTCAAGGCTGTTTTGTGAGATGAAGAGGTTGTGCAGCAAAACAAAAGAGCCTAAAAGGCTCGACATTCCTAAAAATAGCTGTGTTTGTGAAAAAAACAAGCTTGTAAAGCAGTCTCTTATTCCTTAGGATAGGGTGTTTTTACATCGCTGGCACCGCTCAGGTAATCGACGCTCACATCATAGTACTGAGCCAGTATTAATAAACTGTCCAGTGGGATGCGGGTCTTGCCCAACTCATAATCAGAATAGGTCTTTAATGTTCCAATCGTGGAAAAATGGTATAATGATACTATCTCAAAGAACCTTCAAAAAAGTTGATCAAAGAGGAAATGATAGATGGATTTGAACGATATTGCACAAGGTATTCGCGCAGTAAAAGGATATGGGCTGATCAAACTGGGCTTTTGGCTGAATAAAAAGCCGGATAAAACAGAAGTGGAAGCATTGGCGGCCAAGGCATTTTTAAAGACATTTTGGGGGACAATCGGGCTGGTTATGTTATTGATTGTGGTCCTCTTTCTTTTAACCGGCTATGTGATGGCTGGAACCTCGTCAGGCTATGAGGGAGAATATGAGGAGTCCCGCTACGGAAGAGTGGAAAATGGGCAGATCCGATACGTGAAAAATGAGCTGTACTATATTGCACCAGAGGAAATTGGCTTATTATCAGAAGACCTCCCAGAGGGCACTCGCATTACCCTGTATTTTGACAAAAACGATCAGGTAATCGCTGGCATCAATGCAGATGAGGTCAATAGGGAAATGGAGTCCAGAGTAGTGCTCCTGTTTATTGCGATAGGAATCGCCATCATTCTGCTCATCGCATTTGCCGTGGTGGCGAAAAAGACGTTTGGAAAGCCCTGGTATTGCTGGCTTCGGTCTATAAGAGGGAATTGACCACTTCAAATTATATGGCTTTATGGTAAAATAAAAAAAGGGCAGAAATTGCCCTTTTAATTTTCTCTATTTTCCAGCTTCCCTGCAACTTTTAGGCCCGATTTCATATAAATTTTCGCCATAACAGTCGATTCCCACGATCACGGGCAAGTCCTTTACAGTGAGGCGAAGGATGGCCTCTGCCCCCAGATCCTCAAAGGCGATAGGCTCTGCCTTGGTAACGCATTGGGCGATGAGCGCACCTGCGCCCCCAGTGGCGATGAAGTAGACGGCCACTTGCCTTTTCATGGCATCGATGACAGCCCGAGCCAATGGACCTTTGCCGATAAATCCCTTGAGCCCTCGTTCCAACGTGCGTGGGGCGTATTTATCCATCCGGCCAGAGGTAGTGGGGCCACAGGAGTTGATAATCTGCCCCGGTTTTTTGGGACAAGGGCCAGCATAGTAGATGACAGCGCCCTTTAGGTCAAAAGGAAGAGGTTCGTTTTGATCCATGAGCGCTACCAAGCGCTTGTGGGCGGCATCTCTTGCGGTATAAATTTCCCCGCTGAGCAGCACAGCGTCTCCCGCATGGCAGTTCTGAATGATTTCGTTGGTCAACGGCAGTTGAATTTTCTTCATAAGCTCCTCCTTTTATAATGTAATGTCCTCGTGCCGCAAAGCATGGCAGCAGAAATTCACCGCCACCGGCAGCGAGGCCAGATGAGTGGGGTAGGAAGCGATGTGGACAGCCAGACAGTAATGATCTCCCCCAAGGCCCATAGGCCCCATTTTGAGCGCGTTAATTCCCTCTAAAATATCCCGCTCCAATTGGGCCAATTGAGGATCGGGGTTTGAGGAATCCACCGGGCGAAGAAGCTGCTTTTTGGATAAAATAGCAGCCTTTTCAAAAGTGCCGCCAATTCCAACGCCAAGTATCACCGGAGGACATGGGCTGCCACCGGCTGTCTTTGCCGCCTGTACTACAAAATCGATGATCCCCTGCACTCCGTCTGCGGGCTTGAGCATCTTGATCTGACTCATGTTTTCGCTGCCGAATCCCTTAGGACTGGCAGTAATGTGGATTTGATCTCCAGGGACGATTTCGGTATGAATAATCGCCGGTGTATTGTCCTTGGTGTTGATGCGATCCAAAGGCGAGAGGACGGATTTGCGGAAGTATCCCTGCTCATAGGCAGTGCGCACGCCCTGGTTGACAGCCTGCGTTAAATCGCCCCCTGTGATATGCACATCCTGACCGATTTCCATAAATACCACAGCCATTCCCGTATCCTGACAATAAGGCGTCTGGGTCTGCTGGGCGATTTGGGCGTTTTCTAACAGCTGGCGAAAGATCTCCCTTCCCTGTGGAGAGGATTCCCGCTCTTTTGCCTGTGCTAGGCAGTCGATCACATCCTTGGGCGGGCAGACACAGGCCTTTAAAAATAACTGTGCGACGGCATGGGAAATCTGCTGGGCACTGATTTCACGGATCATAACATACACCTCGACTCATTGGTTTTATTAGACAAGTACTATCATACCAATCTTTTGGCTGGAAGAAAAGAGGAAAATGGAACTGGAAACTAAGCATAACACATAAAGTAGCATTTTTTCTCCGGATAAGAAAGTGTTTTCTATGTGACATGGCATCTCTCATTACTGGATATCAGATTTTAAATGAATGTTTTTTGAAAGATCAATAAACGAGTAATAGACATGGCTAGTTACAATTAGTTCGGATCAATTCCTTTTGTATCATAGCCTTGACTGTAGATAGCTGGGAAATCATGTCTAGAAAAAAATCCCCTGGTGAAATTAACCCAGGGGATTTACGTGAAAAAACTATTATCGGCTGTAAGAATCCACGATTTCTCCAAAATAGAGGGTATGGTAGTTGGCATCTGGATACCACTTATTTACATATCCTTCGTCTAAATTCGCCTGTGTCATTTCCAGCTTATAGCGCACGACGCATTCATAGACCATGGAACACTGCTCGATGTTGGGCACCTTTACCTTTTTGGAGGGGACGAGTGTGAGCCCCAGTTCCTTTGCCTTATCCATATCTCTGCCGGATTTGCTGCCACATACGGCCAGTTCAGAGCTCATGCAAGATGTATCTGAGGGCACGCAGACGGTAAACTCTCCTACCTCTTCCATCAGCTGGTGGCTGTAGCGAGAAAGCCGCACGGGAACCACGAATATAGGCTTTTGCCACATGATACCCACTTGACCCCAACCAATGGTCATAATATTTGGTTTTTTATCTCCTGTTACTAAAAAACATCCTTTAGCCGCTAGATTATCCATCGTATTTTGAAAAAGTTCAGCGCTGATCATTTTGTTACCTCCCAATAATCATTGAAGTTTTACCTTATTTATTATTATAGCAAGAAATGAGGGAAATTCCATGAATTGAAAAAAATATTTTAACATGAGAAAAACTCCCAAAATACTTAAGGGAGTTTTCTCTCTATAATTGCAATGTGAAGTTTAATCTCTGTGTCTGGATAATAGGGGATAGAGAGTAAGACACCAAAGACCGGCAATACCCACTAATGCATAGACAATTCTGCTGACTACAGCGCCTTGCCCGCCAAATATTGCGGCAACTAAGTCGAATTGGAAAAGTCCAATGAGCAGCCAGTT
>CAJJPW010000006.1 GCA_905193725.1 uncultured Eubacteriales bacterium | reverse complement strand
GTGTGGGTTAGCGCCCGATGTTCCTGTCTATTGTATCCAGCAATGGTGCGAAACTCGCTCAACAGTTTCCCTCCTTCACACTTTTTTCCCCCGGTGCATAGTATTGAGTATGGGAAAACCTCCCTCTCTTTTACAATATGAAAGGAGCAATTTGAATATGATAGATGCCAGTTTATTTGATTTAGATATCGGCCAATCTGCCACCGTTCAGGGAATCCATGCAGATGGCCCCATTCGCCGGAGGCTCTTAGACTTGGGCCTAACCGATGGCGCCAAAGCCACTTGTCTTTATGCCGCACCCTCTGGCGACCCCAAAGCCTATTGGGTGAGAGGTACAGTGATCGCTCTTCGAAAAGAAGACGCCCAAAAGATCACCTCTCACAGCAGAGCTATTCCCAGCAAAAAGGAGGTTCCTCTATGGGCTTAACTGTTCACTCTACCGGCATGCAGGCACAGGACGGCCCGTTGGTCATCCAAAAATCCAGTCCGGACGATAAAGTTGTCGCCCTGGCTGGCAACCCCAATGTGGGCAAAAGCACGGTGTTTAATGAACTCACCGGCATGAACCAGCACACGGGAAACTGGCCAGGCAAAACGGTGTGTAACGCTCAAGGCCACTATATCCATAACGGCCAGGGATTTGTCCTTGTGGATATCCCTGGCTCCTATTCCCTCATGGCCCTATCAGCTGAAGAAGAGGTGGCCAGAGATTTCATCTGTTTTGGGGAAAGCGATAGCATTATCGTGGTCTGTGATGCTACCTGTCTGGAGCGCAACCTGAATTTAGTGCTCCAGACCATCGAGATCACCCCCCATGTGGTAGTGTGCATCAACCTGATGGATGAGGCGAAAAAAAAGAAGATCCGAATCGATCTCCATCAGCTACAAGAAAAGCTGGGCGTCCCCGTGGTGGGCACCAGCGCCCGTAGCCGCAAAGGGCTTTCTCAGCTAATGGATCAGGTATGCGCTATCTCCCAAGGCCAAAGCACCCATCCTCTTTCCATCACCTATCCCGAGCCGCTGGAGCAGGCACTTGCCACTCTCCAACAGCCGCTGGAGAGAGTACTTCGGGGAAAGCTCTCCACCCGTTGGGTGGGGCTCAAGCTGCTGGAGGGAGATAGCACGCTGTTACATACCATGACAGAATACCTAACTTTTGACCTGATGGCCTGCGAGGAAGTGGCCAGAGCAGTCAGCCAGGCCCAGGCCCATCTCCAGTCCCACGGCATTACAAGCGCCAATTTTCGGGATACGGTGGTTTCCTCTCTCTATGGGATTGTAGAATCTCTTATCCAAGATGTGGTGCGCCTAGATAATGCCAAGTACAACGAGCGCCAATTGAAAATCGACCGCATTCTCACAAACAAATGGACGGGAATTCCCATTATGCTGGTGCTGCTGGGCATCATCTTTTTTCTGACCATTGTGGGGGCGAACTACCCTTCTGCGCTTCTATCCGATGGTCTGTTCTGGATTCAAGACCAATTAGTGTATTTCTTTCAATCCATAGGCGCCCCCTCGTGGCTATATGGCAGCCTGGTGCTGGGGGCCTACCGTGTTTTGGCGTGGGTAGTCTCGGTAATGCTGCCCCCTATGGCCATCTTTTTCCCGCTGTTTACTCTACTGGAAGACCTAGGATACCTGCCCCGCATCGCCTTTAACCTGGATAAACACTTTAAGCGCTGCCATGCCTGCGGAAAACAAGCGCTCACTATGTGCATGGGGTTTGGCTGCAATGCGGCTGGCGTGGTAGGCTGCCGCATTATCGACAGCCCACGGGAACGACTAATTGCCATTATCACCAACAATTTTGTCCCCTGCAATGGCCGTTTTCCCACTTTAATCGCCATTATTACCATGTTTTTCGTGGGAACAGGTGTATTTTGGGGCAGTTCTCTTGTCTCTACGTTGATCTTAATGGCCTTTATTCTGTTGGGCATTTTTATGACGTTTTTCATCTCCCGGTTGCTCTCCCAGACAGTTCTCAAAGGAGTCCCTTCTTCTTTTACCTTGGAACTGCCGCCTTACCGTCGCCCACAGATTGGCAAGGTGATCGTCCGTTCTATTTTTGACCGCACGCTGTTTGTGCTGGGTAGGGCTGCTGTAGTCGCCGCGCCAGCCGGTCTATTTATCTGGATTATGGCCAATGTGCAGGTAGAAGGCCTCTCTTTGCTGGCCCATTGTGCCAACTTTTTGGATCCCTTTGCCCATCTATTTGGCCTAGATGGAGTGATTCTCATGGCGTTTATTTTGGGCATTCCCGCCAACGAGATCGTATTTCCCATTATCATCATGGCCTATTTGGCCACAGGCAATTTGCTGGAAATGGATAACCTCACTGCCCTCCACTCACTGTTGGTGGAAAACGGCTGGACTTGGCTGACAGCAGTATGTACCATGCTCTTCTCCCTGATGCACTGGCCCTGTTCCACCACTCTCATGACCATCAAAAAGGAGACCCAGAGTCTCAAGTGGACAGCGGCCTCTTTGCTCATCCCCACAGCTACTGGTCTCATCCTGTGCTTTATCGTGGCAAACCTCTCGCGTCTACTGGGATTGGCCTAGGGAGCAAAATACCAAGTCTTTTCTATACTGAAAAAATAGCGCCCAGCAATCGGCGCTATTTTCATCTCTTTCTCTTTGCATTTTTCCAAGAGAGGGCTTACAGTTTCACCTCTAAAATGGCCTTTTTCATCCCTTTGACATAATCTGCCACCGGCTTTACCGCATCCTTTCCATACTCCCCGATGAGTTTTACAATGGCGCTGCCCACAATGACCCCATCTGCCTGGGCAATCATCTGTTGGGCCTGTTTTTTTGTGGACACTCCAAACCCGATAGCACAGGGGATATCGCTCACTTCCCGTACCAGCGAGACCATGTGCCCAATGTCCGTGGTGATATTTTGGCGCACGCCTGTGACGCCCATGGAAGAGACGCAGTACACAAATCCCTGGGCCTCTTGGGCGATCATGCGAATCCGATCCTCTGAGGTGGGGGCGATCAGCGGAATCAGGTCAATCCCGCAGGCGTTGCAGTAGGGCAGCAGTTCCTCCCTCTCTTCATAGGGAAGGTCGGGGACGATGAGGCCGTCGATGCCGCACTCTTCACACCGCTTGATAAAGTGCTCTGTCCCATAGACAAAAATGGGATTGATATACGTCAAAAACACCAGAGGGATTTGGGATACTTTTCGAATCTCCCGCACCATGTCAAAGATCTTATCCGTGGTAGTTCCCACCGTCAGCGCCCGCTCATCCGCCTTTTGGATGACCAGCCCTTCGGCCACAGGGTCGGAGAAGGGAATGCCCAGCTCGATTAAATCGGTCCCTGCCTGTTCCATCTCCAATATGAGCTGTTTGGTGGTCTCCAGATCTGGATCTCCCGCTGTGATGAAGGCGATAAACGCATTTTTATCTCGAAAGGCATTTGGAATTCTACTCATGAAGGTCCACCCCCTTGTATCTGGCGATTGCCGCCACGTCTTTATCCCCTCTGCCAGAGAGGTTTACTACGATAATCTGGTCTTTTCCCATGGTAGGCGCCAGCTGTTTGGCATATGCCACCGCGTGGGCGCTCTCAATGGCGGGAATGATCCCCTCGGTTCTCGAGAGGTATTCAAAGGCCTCCACTGCCATGTCGTCTGTAATGGAGACGTACTGTGCCCGCCCTGTGTCGTGGAGGTTGGCGTGCTCCGGCCCAATGCCCGGGTAATCCAGCCCTGCGGATATGGAGTAGACCGGGGCAATTTGTCCATATTGATCTTGGCAAAAGTAGGATTTCATGCCGTGAAAAATGCCAAGTGTACCTGTTGCGATGGTAGCGGCGTTTTGGTCGGTGTGAATGCCCCTGCCTGCCGCTTCGCAGCCTATAAGTTGCACATTTTTATCTGGGATGAAGTCGTAAAACAGCCCCATGGCATTGCTGCCACCGCCCACACAGGCGATTAGCGCATCGGGCAGTTTGCCCTCTTTCTCTAGGATCTGAGTGCGGACTTCCTTGCCGATGACGCTTTGAAAATCCCGGACGATAGTGGGGAATGGGTGTGGTCCCATCACAGATCCCAATACATAGTGGGTATCCTCTACCCGCCTGGTCCACTCTCTCAGCGTCTCATTGACAGCATCCTTGAGGGTCTGGGTGCCGGACGTTACGGCATGCACCTTTGCCCCTAGGAGCTTCATGCGGTAGACGTTGAGGGCTTGGCGCACTGTATCCTCATATCCCATAAAGATCTCACATTCCATGCCCATAAATGCAGCAGCTGTGGCAGTGGCGACACCGTGCTGCCCTGCGCCCGTCTCTGCAATCACTCTGGTCTTGCCCATGCGCTTGGCCAGCAAGATCTGCCCCAGCACATTGTTGATCTTGTGAGAACCTGTGTGGTTGAGATCTTCCCGCTTGAGGTAAATCTTAGCTCCCCCAAGATCCTGGGTCATCCTTTGGGCATAATATAGCATGGACGGCCTGCCAGCATAATTGCGAAGCAGCTCATCCAGCTCGCTTTGAAACTCCGGATCCTCTTTATAGTGTAGATACGCCTCTTCTAGTTCGATCACTGCGTTCATCAGAGTCTCTGGAATGTATTGGCCTCCGTGCTGGCCAAATCTTCCCTTGCTCATCTCTCATCTCTCCTTTTCTATCTTGGCTACCAAATCATATTTCTCTCGTTCCATAAAAAAAGCCTTTGCCCTGTTGTAAGGACAAAAGCTATCACTTCTGCGGTACCACCTTATTTGGCGAATCAATCGCCCGCTTTTCTAGCGCACTTTTATGCGCCGCCTCTGGATAACGGGTTGGCCTCCCGTCGGCAACTACTTAGGCATCCTCTTATCTTTTTCCCCACGAAATGTAAGCCAGTTTTATCACTTCGCTCGCTTTCGCCCTGTACTTAGTCCGCTTGAACCAACTGTACATATCCCAGTTGCGTCTGTAATCCACCTAGCTCACTATTCGCTTCCCGGCATTGTACTTAGCCCACCTGACTCTCTCACATTGATATAAACTCGGCCACGTACTTAACTCTACTCACTTCGATATCTGCTAATGTACCGCTCGCTTTCATCTTCACTTCGGTGATTCGCCAGCCTATCCGCTCGGCTTCTGCCTCCGCTTCGATGTCTGCCAACGTATCGCTCGGCTTCTACCTCCGCTTTGATGTCTGCCAGCCTTCTACTTAGCCCCCGGGTGCCTGTTCGATCCGCCCTCACAAGTCCATTCCATATACCCTAGCCGCTGGGTTTCCACCCTACCCTGCTCTCTATTTGCCTCAAGTATACGTACTCTTCTCGCTCTACGGTTTGCTAAATAAATTGTATCACACCGGCTGGTTAAAGTCAAATGATAGGTGGCCAGTGTTTCTGATACCGTAACCTATGGTATCCTATGCACCTAGCTGACTTTTTGCTCCTTCTAGGCGCCCTATTGCTCCTCTCCAAATAGCGGCGTGGATAAATACCGCTCTCCTCCATCTGGCAGCAGCACTACAATGTTTTTACCTGCAAACTCGGAACGCTTGGCCAGCTGGGTCGCTGCCCAAACTGCGGCTCCAGCAGAGATGCCGATGAGGAAGCCCTCCCACTTCGCGATGTTCCGCGCTGCCTCAAATGCCTGCTCATGGCCCACGGCGATGATCTCATCGTACACATGGGTGTCCAGCGTGTCCGGCACAAATCCCGCGCCGATCCCCTGAATCTTGTGGGGGCCGGCAGTCCCCTTGGAGAGCACTGGAGAATCCTCTGGCTCTACTGCAACCACCTGAATGTTTGGATTTTGCTCCTTGAGATAGTTGCCCACCCCAGAAATGGTACCTCCTGTACCCACGCCTGCCACAAATGCGGCAATCTGACCATCCGTATCCCTCCAGATCTCCGGGCCGGTAGTGGCTTTATGGGCCTGGGGATTTACAGGGTTTTCAAATTGCCCGGGGATGAATGCCCCAGGAATCTGCTCTTTTAACGCCTGTGCCTTTTCAATGGCACCCTTCATGCCCTTTTTGCCGTCTGTCAATATGAGCTCCGCCCCATAGGCACTAAGCAACTTTCTCCGCTCTATGCTCATGGTCTCTGGCATGGTGAGAATGATCCGATATCCTCTGGCTGCCGCCACCATAGCCAGGCCGATCCCCGTATTCCCGCTGGTAGGCTCTATGATCACAGACCCCTCTTTCAGCTGGCCCATACGCTCTGCCTCTAAAATCATCTCTCTAGCAACTCTGTCCTTCACGCTTCCCGCTGGGTTTTTATACTCTAATTTCCCAATGAGATTTGCTTTCAGCTCGAGATTTTGGCTGTAATGATCAAAAGCCAATAGTGGTGTATTCCCAATGAGTTCTAATATGCTGTGGTAGATTTTGGTCATAACTATCGTCCCCTTCTAGCAGTTTCTATTTTGCACCAGCCCAAACGTTAGAGCAATGGCCTTATGAAAAAAGAGCTTCTGCCGCTCCTTTTCCTAGTTTTTCACATATATGTATTTCTATACCCTGTCTGTATCTCCTGCAAACAAATTCATCATCCCCCTGCAGCAGGAGACATGATCCAAATCTCATCGCCATCTGTTAGGGAGACGCTTTGCCTAGTGCAGGCAGCGCCGTTGAGATACAGTGCCACATCCCTTGCCCTAATGGGCACTTTGGTTTGGGCCTGTCGATTGAGCTGGGGGATCACCTCCCCAACCCTTTCACACCGGAGCGTCATGCTTTGGATACCTGTCTCCAAACGCAGCACGCCAAAGACCTTCACCTCTACCTGAGCCATGTTTTCCTCCTCACGGGCGATCATCCCCGCCCTTTTCTCTCATCCCTTGGATCTATGCCCAGCCGTTTGCGCGTCTTTTGTGTGGGCGCACCTTTTTCCCAACCTCTAATCCGATAGTACTGCCCAAGCATATCATCCAGTGGCACTTTGGTTCTAGGCTGCCCAGCAATCTGCTCTTGCTGTGTGAGCCTCCCGGGCAGGGTATCTGCCCCTTCCCTCTGGCCTAGAAGTACGTTGCAAGCTCTTTCCAGATTATATCCATACTCTCCTATTCTCATGAGCCTGCCCAAATTCATCTTCCTCCCTGTGGCCGCTGCAATGGCAGAGGTATGCCGCAGCATGGGTAAGTTGATGCTGGCAATTTTGGGAAAGCGGGTGAGCAAATGGACCGCTGGCCCCAAATAACAAAATGCCTTGTTCACCATCCGAGTGGCAATGCTCCTGGGCTTATCGATTAAAAACCCTGGGAAGAAGGCGTAGGTAGTAAAAAGACAACTTCCCCCTGCCGAAACCCCTTCCATCAGGTTTTGAAACAATACGCATAAGGCGGCTTTTCCCTTTTTGGTGTAGGGGTTTATGTGAAGACCTAGCCCCTCTAGCACCACCAAGTATCCAGCATTTAAATGGCAGCCCCCTCTGTTTGCCGTGGCATAGCCCAAACCTTGGCCCACCGCGCCTCGGGGCTCGTAGGCTGCCAACTCCATCCCCTTTACCTGCATGGCGCACTGGCGCTCCCCGTATTTGGCGGCCAGCGCTCTGGAGCCGTCAGCTAGTTCGTCTCCAATGCCCCGACGATAGGCGATATCTTCAAAGACCTTAGAGAGGTTTTGGGTCTTGCCGAATTCCAGACCAGAATCCCACTTGCCCTTTTCCTGTAGCTCCATGGCAAAGGCAATCGTGCCCGCTGTGGAGATGGTGTCCATGCCCAGCTCATCCAGCTCGTAATTCCAACGCAAAATGAGCTCTAAATCGTCGTTGAGCAGATTGGGCCCCAAAAGGCCCAATGTCTCCAGCTCTGGCCCCTTGACTTTTTTTCCGTCTATTTCCACCTGTCTGGCGCATTGAATGGCACAAGAGGTACAACCGGTGTTTTTTACCAGATATTTCTCCGCCAACCGCTCTCCGCACACCTTTTCAAAGCCGTCGAATCTCCCTGTGTTGAAGTTCTTGGTGGCTAGGATGTGCCCTGCCTGCATAGGGGCGATGAGTCCTGCTGTGCCCAATTTGGGAAGCTGTCTACCTGTAAGGGGATGGGCTCTCAGCTGGCTCACCCACTTTTTATTGATGGCCTTGAGTTTCTCGGGCTGGGCGATCTCCATCTGCTTGGTGCCAAAGGCCGTAACCGCTTTGAGGTTTTTATCCCCAAACACGGCGCCTACGCCTCCTCGACCTGCTGCCCGCTCTCCACTGAACACCCCGGCATACAGCACTTTGTTCTCCCCCGCCGGGCCAATGACCATCTTCCCGTGGCGAGGCGGCAGTTTTTCCTGCGCCGGCCCCACTTTGAGTCCCCACAGCTCCTGAGCGGAATGAAAGGCAATTTTCTGCTGGGTGATCTCCAAATGCACCGGCTGTTTTGCCTTTCCCTCGATAATCAGCCCATCGTACCCCGCCTTTTTGAGCATGAGCCCAAAGTTGCCCCCACAGTTGGAGGAGGTGAGGATGCCTGTCAAGGGAGAGATAGTGGATAGGTTAAACCGTGAGGTGCTGGGGCAGCCACATCCTGTGAGAGGCCCAGTGGTGATCACCACCCAGTTGTCCTCATCGTATGCCTGCATACCCGGGCGAATATGATGGTATAAGATATCCGCCGCCATGATCTTTCCGCCCAACGTCCGGAGATAGTCCTGCTCCTCAAAGGGAAATTCCTCGTGGGTTTGAGTGGACAAATTCACTTTGAGTATCTTCCCTGCGTATCCTTTCAGCTCCATGGTTTCACCACCTTTCCCCTTTTTAACTTCTGATCATCTAAAATGCCTGCTGGAGCAGTGCTAGAACCTCATCTTCGTGAATCTCCTTTGGGTTATACAAAATAGCCCCGTCGTTTAGCGCCCCATGGCTTATGGGTGTTAGCTGATCTTCTCTCACTCCTGCCTGAGAGAGTGTGATGGGCAGACCGCACATTTCATGAAATTCCTTGGCCATATCCCGCACGGTCATGAGAAACTTCATCCCTCGCTCCTCCTTGGGGGTCTCCAAATACACCTGTTCTCCAGCCAAGGGGAGTAGCAGCTTTCCGTATAAGTAGCCTATAGTGTCCATATTATAAGCCATACAGTAGGGCAGCAAGATGGACATGGCCTCTCCGTGGGCCACATGGGCGATTCCCCCACAGGCATGGCCGATGGCGTGTACAAGCCCCACCATACTGTTGGAAAACGCCGCTCCTGCCATGGTGGAAGCCAGCGCCATGTTGAGACGGGCCTCTTCATCCTTGCCGTCTTCCACCACTCTTTTCAGGTTTTGCCCGATCATTTCAATGGCCGCCGTGGCATAGGCGCTGCTCAGCGGGTTCCTCTGAATGCAGGTATACGCCTCTATGGCATGGCTGAGGGCATCCATCCCAGTAGCGGCTGTCATCTTGGGTGGCAGAGAGGCAGTCATCCGCGGGTCGATCACCGCCACATCCGGCAACAGGTTATAGCTGATAAACTCCATCTTCACGTGCTGCTCCTGGTTAGCAATCACTGCCACTAATGTGGATTCCGATCCCGTTCCCGCCGTAGTTGGGATGGCAAAGTAAGGCACTCTCTGGCCCCTTGTGAGCATCTCACTGCCCATAAACGCCAGCAGATCTTGACTGTTTTGGCTAATCACCATCCCCACGCCCTTGGCCGTGTCCAGCACACTTCCGCCGCCGATGGCGATCATTCCATCGCATTCCTGTTCCCGAAACACCTTGGCAGCATCGTTTACCACGTTTACCGAGGAGTCCGCAGGTATTTGATCGTAAATGGGATATCCCGTCATACCCGCCTGCTCTAGGGGAGTCAGAGCCGTCTTTACCAGCCCTATCTTCACCAAAAAGTCGTTAGTGAGCACCAGGGGTTTTTTGACTCCCAAATTTTCTAGTTCGTGTGGCATATTTTCCAGGGCAAATCTGCCACACATGATTTTCACGCTGTTGCAAAACTCAAAATAATCGTTTTTCATACCGCTACCTCCCTGTAAACAGCATCCGCAAGTACACCAGCGCAGAGCTGGTCTCTTTTGGGTCCAGCCGTTTGAGTATTTTTTTAGCCATAAATTTAGGGAACAAATACCGCTCTGCCCTGGTCATACACCGAACGACGCCCATGGCCTGGTTGATATCCCCTTTTAGGGTAAACCGATGTTGGGCATTGGCCACGTCCACGCCAATCTGACCAGTCACCACCAAAAAAGCACCTTGAATGCTCTTAAACTGGATATCCACGTCAATGTGAGGCGGCTCTTTTTGGGCTGCTTTCCATTTTCTAAGCTGCCCTTCCGTCTTTTGGAGCACCAGGGCCGGCCCACGGCGCACCCCAAGGGCAACAGTATATCCCTCTGGGAAGGCCTCTACCTCTCTCTTTACCTCGCTATCCATGTGAGATAGTACCACAAGGCCCCTTCTTAAAAAGAAAAACATAGTCTTTACCGTTATTTGGTACATCCAGTTCATCTCTTAGATCACCTCCAAGAAGTCAACTTCTCTCCCTATTGAATTGTCTTTTGTAATACACGCAGTTTTTTTACAAGTAGTGATAAACGAATTGTAAGGTTTTCTTTCTTTATATTATATTGCGTCGCTAGAATTCTGTCAACGGACCGTTCTCCCTGGAAAGCTTTTGCATTTAGGTCTATCGCAGATTCCCAAAAACATATAGATGATTGAAGAGTTTTTTAGCAAAATTTGAGGTAACATATGAAGCGAGTTAAGGTTTTTCTCATCAATGCATTGATTGTGACGGCAACTTCCCTGTTTTTGGGGAGCATTTCGGTCACATTTAACGTATATTTAGCGGATAAAATCGGCGCAGCGGGCATGGGCTTATATCAGCTGATCATGTCCATTTACTCCTTTGCCGTGGTCTTTGCCTCGTCCGGCATTGGCCTTGCCGCTACTCGTCTAGTGGCAGAAGAGCTCTCTCACGGTCCCAATGGCTGTGTCAAAAAGGTCATGCGTCGGTGTACCACCTATAGTGTGTGTTTTGGCCTTGCCGCCACTTTGCTCTTACTTTTGCTGGCAAAGCCCATCGGCCTCCATCTGCTGAGGGACGCCCGCACCATTCCTTCCCTCTACGTATTGGCGCTTACCCTTCCCTTTATCTCCATCTCCTGCACTCTCAACGGGTATTTTACCGCCATGCGCCGCCCCATCAAAAGCTCTTCTGCCCAGATTCTAGAGCAACTTGTTCGCATGGCCGCTGTGGTCTATCTACTGCAATTGCTCATGCCAAAGGGGCTAGAATACGCCTGTCTTGCCCTCTTTTTAGGGGGATGTATTGCCGAGATGCTCTCCTTCCTCTACTCTCTTTTTCTGTATCTCATAGACAAAAGGCGGCCTAAAAACGATGAATCCCAGCCTCGCAACATCACCCGCCGCATGCTGGGCATTGCGCTGCCCATCGCCTTTAGCACGTATTTGCGCACCGGTCTTACCTCTATCAAACAGTTGCTCATTCCCTCCAGCCTGCAAAAATCCGGATCCAGCAAAGAGGTGGCTCTTGCCCAATACGGCACCATCAACGGCATGGTCATGCCCATCATCTACTTCCCCTCTGCCTTTTTGACCGCCTTTTCCAATCTCATTGTGCCCGAGCTGGCTGAATATCGAGAGCAAAAAAATTACGCCCGTATTGACTACGTGGCGGCCAGGGTGTTTCAGGTAGCGCTGTTGTTTTCCATCGGCGTGGCTGGCATCTTAACTTGTTTTTCCGGCGCGCTGGGCACTGCCATCTACCATAGCGCCGATGCTGGGGAGTACATTGGCCTGCTGGCACCGCTGATCACCCTGATGTATCTGGACCAATGTGTGGATGGGATGCTCAAGGGGCTCAATGCACAGGTAGTCTCCATGCGCATCAACATACTGGACTCGTTTGTTAGCATTATTTTGATCTATTTTCTCCTGCCCATTTTTGGCATATATGGCTACATTGTGGTGATCTTTTTTAGCGAACTGCTCAACACTTCTTTAAGCATCTGGCACCTATTTAAAATCACTAACTTCCGCGTTAAAATTCTCAGCTGGATTGTCAAACCCATTTTAGCTGTGATCTTCTCACTCTGCTTTGTGAAAGTAGTGGCCTATTTTTGCGTCAGCCCATCGGGCACCTCCGTGGCCGCCTTAGTAGTGTACATCGCCTTAAGCGCCCTCATATATTTGGCGCTTTTGCGCATCATGGGCTGTGTCTCCAAAGACGACTGCCGGCTCATCCGCACCATTTTTCGCTAACGCTCTCCTTGGTTATTTACAGCCCTCCCCTGCCAAGGTATAATGAAAACATGTTGCGCTTGGAAGGGAGGGGAAACAAGTGAAGAAAAGTTATCTGCTGATCGTGCTGGCCGCATTTTTATGGGGCTGCATTGGCATCTTCTATAAACAGCTCTCCTCCATGGGTTTTTCCTCCATGCAAATTGTGGCCATACGCTGCACAGTGGCAGCCATTTGCATGGTGCTATTTTTGCTGTTCGCTAATCCCGCTGGCCTGCGCATACGCCTCCGTGACTGTTGGTATTTTGTGGGCACAGGCATCTTCAGCCTGGTATTTTTTAACTGGTGTTATTTCAGCGCCATGGAATTTAGTTCCCTGGGAGTGGCAGCGGTACTGCTGTATACTAGCCCCATCTTTGTCATGGTCCTATCCGCCATATTTTTTGGGGAGAAGATAACGCTTTTCAAAAGCATCGCCCTCGTCCTCACGCTAGCGGGCTGTGTTCTGGTGGCAGGTATTTTAGGAGACACCTCTAGCCGCATCTCCCTCATAGGCGTTTTGCTGGGCGTTGGCTCGGGGCTAGGTTACGCCCTTTACAGCATCTTTGGCCGGGTTGCCCTAAAAAAGTATTCCTCCATGACGGTGACGACTTACACCTTTATCTTTGCCGCGTTCTGTGCACTGCCCCTTTCTGGCCTACATCATTCCCTAGCTCTCTTCGCCTCTCCTGGAGCTTTTTGGAGCAGTTTAGGGCTGGGCGTGCTGTGCTGCGCGCTGCCTTTTTTGTTTTACACCATTGGCCTTCAACACATAGAGACGGGAAAAGCCGCCATCCTAGCCACACTAGAGCCTGCTGTTGCCACGGTAATTGGCGTAGCCTTTTACGGCGAAACGCTCTCCTGGATCAAACTCACCGGCATTGGGCTGATCTTTCTCTCCATTCTGTTGCTCAATATGAGCCAAGCCTCTGCTGGGCGCTCATTTTCTCTCCATAAAAGTCTTTAAAATGCCTCGGCTTTTTCATCCTGAAATGTATGTTTCATCCCATCTATTTTGTTGCGCTATCTCGGGCAGCTCTTTCTCTAATGGGTGGGCTCCAGCCATTTACTCTGGGCACCTTTCCACCTGAGATACAAAAGCTTGGCGATCCACCGATTGGGCACCAATTTTCCCGCCACGCTGAGTCCCTTATTCACTGCCCCTGGAATATATATCTTTTTTCCTCTCAATACTTTGGCAATGGTCCGATGAGCTACCTGCTCCAACCGATTGGTGGTGATTTGCCCCCAAAGGCCTTGGGCCTGAATTCCCGCACAGGCTCCCGGGGTAGTGGCCAGTCCTCCAGGGCATAGGGCCATGATGGAGACCTGCTCTTTTTCCAATTCCCTTCCTAGAGCAATGGAAAGGTCTAATAAAAACCTCTTAGACGCCGCATACGTGGCCTTGAGGGGCATGGGATATAGGGATGCTAAGCTGGACACGAATACGATATAAAAGGGAACTTTTTTATTTCGATACGCAAGGCTCTCATGGGTTATGGCGAGCGTTGCCTCTATATTGACTTTGATAATATCCAATAGCTCACTGGACTCTCTGCCAGCAAATGCCCCTTCATGATCCACTCCCGCTACGTTGAGCAGCATCTGAAACTTCCATCCCTCTTGGTTGGCACTCTTTAACATCTCTTTTACCTGCTCAGGCTGCGTCATATCACAGGCACACACCGAGACAGATGCATCAAACTGCCTTGTAAGTCCCTGCTGTATGGATTGCAGCGGCTGAAGAGCAATATCTGTCAAAAAAATCCGATATCCTCTTTTGGCACACTCTACCGCCAGGGCTCTGCCCAGCCCACCTGCGCCTCCTGTTATGAGTACATCCATATTACGATTCCTCCTCTCCAAAGGAAATTCCACAAAGCTCCTCACTGATGGAAAATAGTCTCTCTGCACTTTCTTTTGTCACGTATTTGCTATAGGGCTCCTGCTTACAAAACCGATAGTATAGCCCGGCGGGAGATGGTTGCTCACAGAGCATCCTATAGGTGCTTGCCGCTTGTCGGGCTGATACACCCCCTCTTTTTCTCATTTTCCATACGACTTTTACCAAGCCTCCCGTCTCCTTAAGGCCGATTTCCGTGTTGACCAGCCCTGGATCTACCACATAGGCCTGCATGCCAGCTCCTTTCAGACGCTCGTTTAAAGCAGTGGCAAATAGGAGATTCGCCAGCTTAGTCTGTTTATATGCCAGCAGGGGATGGTATCTCCTCTGGAACATCAAGTCATTCCACCGCATTTTCATGTGCTTATGGGATGCGCTGCCTGTAAAGAGAATTTTTCCCTTTCCTTCTTTCAAATAGGGCAGTAGATAGTGGGTGAGTAAAAAGCCTGCCAGATGATTGAGAGCAAACTGTTGTTCGTATCCTTCCTGGGTGGTGGCATACCAGCTTCTCACACACCCTACATTGTTGATCAGCGCGTACAGCTGCCCTTGGCAATGGTCTTGTATTACCTGCCTTAGCTGCTGGGCGATGCGTTTTACCTCACTTTGCTGCATCATATCCCCATAGGTGTACCAGATAAAGCAATCTGGAAATTCTGCCTTTAGTTGCTGCCAGACAGCTTGGGTATTTTCTTCCCGGTGGCCTATCCCCAAAATGCCATATTTCTTTTCCAGCAGTTCTCTTGCCACCGCCAGGCCGATCCCACTTGTTGCTCCCGTAATGACTACTGCTTTCATATCCTTGCCTCCTGTTCCAGATTCAATATTACCGCTTCCTTTGGTTAGTTTGTAAACCAGTTCCAAACGTGCCAGAACTCCACTGAGCCAGCTGTTAGGGAGAGGTATACAAATGAGGCAATGAGAAAGGCGATAAATATTACCAACATGATCAATAGGGTTGCCCGCAGCCGTCTTTTGGTCTTTCCGCTGAATTTTGGAATAACAGAAAGCTCTAAGTGATTTTTGCCTTGCCACTTCTTTTTTACCCAACGAAAGTAAATTCGGTTGGCGCTATTGACCACTGCCGTATAGTAAATCATGCCCACACATGCCAGAATTCCCAGCGCAATAAACGCCACTCCCAGTAAAATACCGCCCATAGTAGGCATGTAGGGAACATGGATATACGGCGCTACATTTCCAATCATGACGCCAATACCTGTGCCTACAACCGCTATGGCGATTGCGCCCAACGTCAGCGTAAAGGCATATAGTATGGCATCTGCCACAATCATACAGATGCTGAGCAGAATAAGGCATATCTTTTTGCCAGCCCCTACTTTGGATTTGGCCTGTTTGCTTCCCTCTTCCTCCGCAAATTGTGCCGCGATTGCCTTGGGATCCCCTAATTTTACACTGATCTCCTCTTCGGAATATCCACTGGCGAGTTTATTTTCGAAGTGCTCCTGGTAGTCCAGTAGAATTTCTTCAATCTCCTCCTGGGTCATTTGATAGCTTTGCAGCGCCTGCTTTAAGCCCACAAGATATTGCTGCTTATTCATCTTCCTTCCCCTCCTCTAATATTTCACATACGGTTTGAATAAAGGATAGCCACTCCTCTTTGTCCTTTGCATATTGTTCTTTGCCCAGTTTTGTGATCTGATAGTATTTTCTAGGCGGGCCCCCACTTTGCTCGGAAAGATAGGTCGTAACCAGACCAGACGTCTTTAGCTTTCGCAAGATGGGGTAGACCGTCCCGTCAGAAATATCCATGTGCCTGGATAGAAATTCCGATATGTCATAACCGTAACAGTCTTTTTTCTCCAGCAAAGAGAGTATGCATAGTTCAAATACTCCTTTTTTATACTGCCCGTTCACGATACCATACCCCTTTCAGTACAATATTTCATCTACTACTATATGTTATATAATAGTTTATGCCATCTGTCAATACCCCTATGACAAAAAAAGAGCAAAAGCATTTTATGCTCTGCCCTTTTGTAAATCTCTGTGCTCAACCTATCTCTTTCATTTGTCCGAGCTTTCCACTTTGCAAGGCATTTTCTACCTCTTCTGCCCAGGGGATAGAATTCGCCGCGCCCTTCTTCCCAATCGCCAAGGCACTGGCCGCGCTAGCTCTTACCATGGCCTCTTTCGCCTCCAGCCCGCTGGCAATGCTCTGGAGGTAGTATCCCACAAAGGTATCTCCGGCACCAGTGGTGTCCACTGGTTTTACGGGAAAAACCCCAGTGGCAAATCGTCTCCCTTTGCCCTGATACCAGGCGCCTTTTGCTCCTAATGTCAGCACCACGTCTATATTGGGGTACCTTTGTCCAATCCAGTCCAGCTGGCGCTGTTCTTGCTCCTCTCCTGTGAGCATCTTCCCCTCCACTTCGTTGATCAGCAGAATATCCACCAGCTCCAAAGGGTACTCCTTCACTCGAGATGTCATAGGCGCGCCATTAAATGCAACGGCCATTCCCTTTTTTGCAGCCGTTTGAATCATATACGCCACTTCATTGGTCTCATTTTGTGTGAGAAACAGATCCCCCGATGAAAAAGTGGCAAAGGTTTTATCAATATATTCCCGCGTCAGCGCCTGATTGGTCCCTCCATATAATAGGATACAATTCTGCCCTTGGCCGTCCACCTGAATAATGGTATGTCCGTTTTCCATGGGTACTCTATCAATGAGGCTAGTCTGCACACCCCCATCTTTCAGCATATCCAGCAGCAAATCCGAGCCCTTACCCGCTAAACCGCCATGATACGTCTCGCCCCCAGCCTTGGCAAGGGCAACCGACTGATTGAGCCCTTTTCCCCCACAGAATATTTGCCTGTCTATGGCAGATAATGTCTCCCCCGGCTGTACAAAGTGTTGCACTTGATACACATAGTCGATGTTGAGCGATCCCATATTGAGAAATTTCATGCGTCTACTCCTTTCTGGACACTTTATTTGTCTATCGATACTATTTTGATAATTCCCTATTTCCCTCCCTTTTCCCTGCTTTCAATTTGCCTTGATGGGTCTTCATGTTTTCCTTGACAATTTCCGATAGTACAGGTAAAATAGTTGCGCATGTAACAGAGCAGTTATTAAGTAAGGGATGTTTCTTTAGAGCTTTCAAGCTCGCCAAGGGAAATTAATATATGCTCACTTTTACAACTTCTGAGCTGAGCGCCCGTCAGTTGCTATATCGAGGCAAATTGATCCAAATATCTACGGGAAACACGAGCTTATTTAGCTGTTTTTTTATATGTCTTGAACCTTCCTTTCTGTGATTGAGAAGGAAAGGTAAATCAATGGAACGCAATTTTTTTGTGTTCTATGATTTTGTGCTAAAATTTGAGAAAGTACAGGTGATACTCGCTATGGAACAAACAGTACAGACGGCACAAACCAATCCATTTGCCACGGAGAAGATCTCCAAATTAATCGCCCGGTTTGCCATCCCGAGCATCGTCTCTATGGTGGTAAACTCGCTTTACAACATAGTAGACCAGATCTTTATCGGCCAAGGCGTTGGATATCTAGGTAATGCGGCAACTAATGTTGCCTTTCCCCTGGTAACCATCTGTTTTGCCTTTGCCCTTTTGGTAGGGGATGGATGTGCAGCATTTTTAAGTTTAAAACTAGGGGCTGGCGATAAAGAGAGCGCTGCTAAGGGCGTGGCAAATGCCATCGTCATGCTTGGCATTTTGGGCATTTTCTTTTTTGTCATGAGCTTTGCTCTGATGATTCCACTCTTAAAACTCTTTGGTGCGACGGAAAACGTCCTGCCCTATGCCATTGAGTATACCCAGATTATTATCATTGGTCTTCCGTTCGTCATCATGAGTACCGGCCTTAACTCTGCAATCCGTGCCGATGGAAGCCCTAAGCTCGCTATGATCTCCATGCTTTCCGGCGCTATCCTAAACACCATTTTGGATCCAATCTTTATTCTCGTATTCCACTGGGGGGTAGCGGGAGCTGCCTGGGCGACAATTATCGGTCAGATTGTAGGATTTTTTATCGCCGTGTTCTATTTGAGGCATTTTAAGAATATTCAGTTAAAGAAGAGTTATTTTAAGCTTCGTTGGAAGTATATTGGCCATGTACTCTCACTAGGCGTTTCCAGTTTTATCACCCAAATGGCTATTACAGTTGTGGTAGTAGTGATGAACAATCAGCTAACCTACTATGGCGCAATGTCTTCCTATGGAAGCGATATTCCCTTGTCCGCTTTGGGAATCGTCATGAAGGTCAATTCCATCATCCTTTCTTTCTTTATCGGGCTGGCAGTGGGCTCCCAACCCATTATTGGGTTTAACTATGGGGCCAAAAACTATCATCGGGTAAAGAAATGTTATCTCATCGCTGTAGGAGCTTCTCTTGTCATTGGCGTCATCGGGTTTTGCGTTTTTCAATTTGCACCACAAAGCGTTATCAACTTATTTGGCCAGGAAAATGATCTATATAACAACTTCGCTCTGATGAGTTTCCGCACATTCCTCTTTTGCTGTATTCTCAATGCGTTTCAGGTGGTTTCGTCTATTTTTTTCCAGGCGATTGGCAAGCCCCTCCGTGCGACACTGTTATCCCTATCTAGGCAGATCATCTTTCTCATACCGGCTATGCTAATTTTGCCTATTTTTCTTGGGTTAGAGGGGATTCTATATTCAGGGCCAGTTGCAGATACTTTGGCATTTGTATTGGCGCTCATCTTTATTCTCGTGGAAATGCGCCACTTAAATAAATTGCAAAGCGAGCAGGAAAGTCTATCAGAAGTGGAGGTTAAATCATGAATCGAGTGATCATTGCCATTGGCCGCCAGTTTGGCAGTGGCGGCAGAGAAATCGGGAAGGCCTTAGCATCCAGTTTAGACATCCCCTATTACGATAAAGACCTCATCGCCCTGGCCGCAAAAAAGAGCGGCATGAGCCCTGAGATCTTTGAACAGTTTGATGAAAAGCCCACTAAGAGCTTACTGTATTCCCTAGCCATTGGTTCGTATATGTTTGGCAGCCGGGTCTCTACGATCTCGGATATGCCCATGAACGACAAACTGTACACACTGCAGGCGAACATCATTCAGGACCTGGCTAAGCAGGGCTCCTGTATCTTAATTGGCCGCTGTGCCGATTATATTCTGCGGGATGATCCCGATCTGATCAGTCTCTTTATCCATGCCCCGCTGGCATATCGCAAACGGCGTATTGATTCCCTATACAATGTACCTCAGGATAAGATAGAAGGCATGCTGGCCAAAGCGGATAAATCTCGCGCCAATTACTATAACTACTATACCGAGAAAAAGTGGGGCTCTGCTTCCAATTACGACCTCTCCATAGACAGCAGTTTGCTTTCTCTAGAAGATACGGTGAAATTTTTAAAGGAATATATAGAGCTAAAAAAGGGTTGAAAACGCATGAAAAAAGAGCCGATGACTGATTGTCACTGGCTCTTTTTGTGCTTTTTACAAATGAATTTCTACTTTACATCTGCTTTCCACAGACCGTGCAAGTTGCAGTAAGCAAATACTGCAACTGGTTCGTCATCATCAGTAACAACAAATTTTGCCGCTGGTTCTTTCCCCACTTCCAGCTTCTTTCTCTGTCCACCCATTTTGGTCTGCAAATAGATAAACCCAATATTGTGCTTCTCCTCCATCGGATGTGCCACGCTGCCCACACACACTTCAACCGTTTGTCCTTCTCTTTTTACTACAGGTACGTGTTTTTCCACCGCCGCATCCTGGGTGTTGGGTTTGAGCTCTTCCATAGGCTCTCCACAGCAGATGATCTTTACGCCGGCGTTGTTAATCATACCCACTAAATTGCCGCAATGCTTACATAGAAAAAATTTTTGGTCGTTCATGAAAATACCTCCTAATTCCTTTTCCTTAGTTTTATACTTTAGATTACCAGCCCTCCATTGGGACTGATCACTTGCCCTGTCATAAAGTTCGCCTCTTTTGAGGCTAAAAATGCCACACAGGAGGCTACGTCTTCCCCCTGCCCTAACACGCCCAAAGGGGTCTCTTCTTTTAGAGCTTCCAGATCTTCTGGCGAAAGGTCCCTTAACATCTGAGTTTCTATCACGCCCGGTGCCACACAGTTGACTTGAATTCCCGAAGGTCCCACTTCCTTTGCTAGCGCTTTGGTAAAACCTATCATGGCTGCTTTGGTAGTCGAATAGTGTACTTCGCAAGAAGCCCCTACCATGCCCCAAATGGAGGATATATTAATAATTTTTCCCTGTTTTTTGGAAATCATCCCAGGAAGTACCCGTTGCGTGCAAAAAAGAGCACCATTTACATTGACTCCCCACATTTGATTCCAGTGAGCTGGGCTCACATCTGTAATGAGCATCTGCGAGGATATTCCCGCATTGTTAACCAGGATGTCCACAGAACCTACCTGCTTTTCTATTTCCTCAAACATGGTCTCCACTTGATCTCGTTGGGATACATCTGCCTGTACCAGCATTGCCCTCCCTCCTTTTTCTTCCATATCCCGTTTGAGTTGCAACGCTTTTTCTTTCGAGCGATGATATCCTGCTATGACATAGTAGCCACAGGCAGATAGTTTTTGTGCAATACAAGATCCAATGCCGCCAGATGCGCCAGTGATCAATACTGTTTTCATTTTTCTATTCCTTTATTATATGTAAAAATTACTATATTCTTATTGTAGCCTAATTGTTCCATTTCTACAATCTTTTATCCAGCTGATGGGAAGGTTCTGTGCACTATTCATATATTGCTCACTTTATTTTTTATTTTCTTGGTAAAAAATATTAATTTTCTTTTTCTGCAAAATTTGCAAATTTTTTTATGTAAACCTATTGACTTTTTGCAAAATCAGGTGCATACTATTACACATCAAGAGATTGATATTTTTTTAACAAAATAATTTTGAAATAATGTGCATCGTTTTTCCCATCATATAGAGGAAAAACTAAAAATATTATGAAACTTGTTAAAAAAGTGTCAATAAATTGTATACTAGATTGATTCTGGTATACAATTGGAAATTTTCTTTTATTTGCAAGATGCAGAATAGGAAAATGCAGCTAGCGAATACTAAGAAAATCATTACAGAAGTTAAATTAAATTTAAATATTTAATGGAGGAGACATTATGGCTAACAAAGCTACAGAACCAGCAAAAAAAGTCGACATTGATGCGATGATCGATAAGCTCGTGAAAAATGCACAGCAGGCACTTGCCGAATACATGGAGCTAAACCAAGAGCAAGTGGACAAAATCGTTCATACCATGGCATTAGCCGGCCTAGACCATCATATGGAATTGGCGAAACTGGCAGTGGAAGAGACCCAGCGGGGTATTTTTGAGGACAAAGTGATTAAAAACATCTTTGCCACTGAGTACATTTGGCATTCCATCAAGGATCAAAAGACCGTTGGCGTCATCAATACCAATTCTCTAGAGGGGACGGACGATGTAGCAGAGCCTGTGGGCGTAGTGGCAGGTGTTACGCCTGTTACCAACCCTACTTCTACTACGATGTTTAAGTCCATCATCTGTGCCAAAACTCGCAATCCCATTATTTTTGCATTCCACCCTGCAGCACAGAAATGCTCTGCAGCGGCAGCAGAAATCTTAAGAAGAGCAGCCGAAGAGGTGGGAGCTCCAAAATACTGCATTCAGTTCATAGAGACACCTTCTGTGGAGGCAACCACCAAACTCATGAATCATCCAGGGGTATCCCTCATTTTGGCAACAGGCGGCAGCGGTATGGTGCAATCAGCTTACAGCGCCGGCAAACCAGCTCTTGGCGTAGGTCCTGGCAACGTGCCTTGCTATATTGAAAAATCCGCCAACATCAAGCGGGCTTGTACTGACCTAATGCTCTCCAAGTCCTTTGACAACGGCATGATTTGCGCCTCGGAGCAAGCTGTCATTGTCGATAAAGCGATCTCTAAGGCCTTTGAGCAGTTTATGGCTGAAAATGGCTGTTATTTCTTAAACGAAGAGGAGACCAAAAAAGTATCCGATTATGTAATTAACAGCGAAAAACGTGCGGTAAACCCCGATGTTGTGGGTAAAAAACCCGTTTGGATTGCCAAAAACGCGGGGATTACTGTGCCCGAGGATACTAAAATTTTAATTGCCAAGCTCAAAGATGTGGGATATGATTATCCTCTCTCTTTAGAGAAACTCTCTCCCGTACTGGCGTACTTTATCGTAAACGATAGCAAAGAGGGCTTTGACAAAGCGGAAAAAATGCTTCAGTTAGGTGGCTTAGGACATTCGGCAGTGATTCACTCCAGCGACGAAAAGCTCATCGAGGAGTACGGAAAGCGCATGAAGGTTGGGCGTGTCATCGCCAACTCTCCCTCTTCACAGGGTGCCATCGGCGACATCTACAACACCAATACTCCTTCACTGACACTGGGTTGTGGTTCTTATGGACATAATTCCACCACTTCCAACGTGTCTACCGTAAATTTGATCAACGTGAAAAAAATCGCCCACAGGAGAGTGAATATGCAGTGGTTTAAGATTCCGCCAAAAATCTACTTTGAAAATGGCTGTATCCAATATCTCGAAAAAATGCCGGATATCTCCCGTGCATTCATCGTAACCGACCCTATGATGGTCAAATTAGGGTATGTAGATAGAGTGCTCTACTATTTGAGAAAGCGGGAGATCTACTGCCACAGTGAGATCTTTAGCGATGTAGAACCAGATCCTTCTGTAGAGACCATTATGCGCGGCGTAGAGTCCATGCGGGAATTCCGCCCAGATGTGATCATCGCCGTAGGCGGCGGCAGCGCTATGGACGCGGCTAAGGGTATGTGGCTGTTCTATGAGCATCCAGAGACCGAGTTTGGCGGTTTGCGTCTTAAATTCATGGACATCCGCAAGAGAGCGTTTAAGTTCCCCCGCTTGGGAGAAAAAGCACAATTCGTCGCCATCCCCACCACGTCGGGTACAGGTTCTGAGGTCACCTCTTTCTCTGTAATCACCGACAAGTTAAACGGCAACATCAAGTACCCTCTGGCGGACTATGCACTCACTCCAACAGTGGCTATCATCGATCCTCAGTTCACCATGTCTCTGCCCAAGGCCGCTACGGCTGATACAGGGCTAGACGTACTGACACACGCCATTGAAGCCTATGTGTCCGTCATGGCTTCTGACTACACCGATGGGTTAGCCGTTAAAGCCACGGAGCTGGTATTTGAGAATCTGCAAAGAGCCTATGACAACGGCTCAGAAGATGCCGAAGCGCGGGAAAAGATGCACAACGCCTCTTGTATTGCGGGTATGGCATTCACCAATGCATTCTTAGGGCTGAACCACTCTATGGCTCATAAACTGGGCGGTGAGTTCCACATCCCACACGGCAGAGCCAATGCAGTATTGCTGCCCCATGTGATCGCATATAACGCCCAAAAGCCCACGAAGTTTGCCACCTTCCCCAAATATGAGACGTTTATTGCGGATCAAAAATACGCAAAGTTGGCAAGATACTTGGGTATCGGCGATAAAGACGTGCAAACGAGCGTAGATAATTTAGTGCAGGCCATTCGGGAGCTGATGCAGCATCTTCACATCCCAATGTCCATTGCCGAGTGTGGTATCAACGAACAGGAGTTCCTCTCCAAAGTAGATGCGCTGGCAGAACACGCCTTTGAGGATCAGTGTACCACAGCGAACCCCAGATATCCGTTGATCTCTGAGATCAAAGATCTGTATCTGAAGGCCTACTACGGCAAATAAATCGCCCCCCTTAACTATGTATTTAGTTAATTACATAAAAAACATCCTTACCAAAAAGGTAAGGATGTTTTTTTATTCCTTTGTATCATCTTCTGTCAGTTGTACGTTGAAACTTGCTGTATTTTTGGTTAGGATTGCAATATGTTTTCTCCATCTGCAATAAAATCCAATAATTTTTCTTTGATATTTTGGGCATCCTGGTATCCCATCTCATAAATCCGGTCAATCTTTTTTAGATCTTTTTCCACCCGTCCTACTTGCGGCGCTTGTGAGGGTGCGATAATCAGAGCTTTTCCCTGTTCTTCCAATTTTGCTGCCAATTTCAGACTTTCGTTATATACTTGATACCGACGGTTTAGGGTATCACGCAGCTGTTTTTTCCTAGGAAATCTCACGGCGTAAAACCAAGCCAAATTCTTCCTCTGCTTAACAAACCCTCTTTGCTGGGTCAGTACAATCACTTGTTTATCAAACCCCTCCTCTAGCGCATGGGCCACAGGAATGGAATCCGCCACCCCGCCGTCATAGTAGAGATCTGCTCCAATAAGTACGGATTTTGAGGCCACAGGAATGGAACTAGACGCCATGATAAATTGGTTGATCTCCTTCTTTCCCTGTGCCACCAAATATTCTGCCTGTCCAGATCGTGCGTTAGTGACGACGGTCTCCAAGGTCATGTTGCTATTCATATAGGCATCGTAATCGAATGGGATCAGGCGATCTGGGATATCTTCAAAAATGAATTTCATCCCAAAAATGCTGCCTGTTCGCAAAAAAGTCCTCACTCCCGCATATCTTGGGTCTTTGGCATAGGTTTTGTTGATATTGTAATGCCTGCCTTTCTGATTTGAGATATATGATGCAGCATTACACGCTCCAGCAGACACACCGATAATGTTTTGAAAGCGCAGGTTTTGATCCAGAAAAAAATCCAACACACCGGAGGTATAAATCCCCCTCATGCCACCGCCTTCTAGCACAAGCGCTATCTTTGACATTCTCTTTCCATACTCCTCTTCTATCTTCTTTGTATTTTCATCCACTTGTCTATGACCTATTCAGCCAAAAAGCAGATGTGTTTAGCCAATTTTAAATTTTACTACACCAATGATTTTGTCTCTGGGGATGCACCCTACCGATGGGTCTCTACTGTCCAAAGATACATCTCTGTTATCCCCCATCACAAAAATATGGTCTTCTGGGACGGTCACGGGATCCATATCATAGCTCATTGGCTGCTGGTAGACATCTTCCTCATATCGCTGCCCATCGATATACAAATATCCGTCAATAATCTCTAGCGTCTCCCCCGGCAATCCGATCACTCTTTTGATAAAGGATTCCTCAATTCCTTCCGGGTGCACAATGACGATGTCATTTCGGTTGGGCAGCGTAAAATACTTGGATACTTTTTCCACAAACACCCTGTTGTCTTCCACTAAGGTAGGCTCCATAGACGGCCCTTTGACCAGATAAAACTCCAGTACAAACAGGCGGAGCAGCACCGCTACTACTACCGCAATCACTATGCAATAGACCCAGCTTAAAATATTTTTCTTGCGATCCCGTTTGTTCCTTTCGGTTCTGGACTGGGGTTCTTGACCATTATGCTTCATCTTTCCATACCTTCTTTACTCGCTTGATAAATTCCTCATAGGGGAGCATGACAATCCTTCCGCATCCATTGCATTTCATCTTTACATCTGCCCCTGTTCGAATGACAGTCCACTCAAAGCTCCCACAGGGATGTTTTTTTTTTGTGCTGATTTTATCTCCCACCTGGATCTTTTCCACGGTCTTTTCACCTCTTGGCACTTATTATATCATAACTTTCTAATATTTAGCAGTGCCCATCCCATAGGATTCATAAATTATTTACACCGTATGAGTCTGCTTTATTCCTTTCACCTTCCACTGTTTTTGGGATAGAGTAACCCAATTTACTTATATGCACCATTTGGCTAATCAATACCCCAGCATTTAAGCACCTCAAAATTTCCATTTTTATTGCTTTTATTTTGCAAAATAAGTATAATAAAATTGGTATGTTTTGAAAGAAAAAGAGGTGAAAATATGGACGCTGACCCTAATAAATCTCACATATCTATTTCATTTTTCGGACTAAGCGGCCTTATTTTCTGTAGACTGCTTAGCTAATTCGTTAGGCAGGTGAAAGTATGATTAAATATTACAAGACAAATGACGTACTGGAAGAATTAGATCATATTGAAAAGGGCACTTGGATTCACATGCTGGATCCCGAGCCAGAGGAAATTAGATACATTACCGAATATTTTGACCTAGATGATTCTTTCATCCCCGATTCTCTGGATGAAGAGGAGAGTGCGCGTATTGACTGCGAGGATGGCAATGTACTGATTTTAGTAAATATGCCAACAGTTCAGGCAGAAGGCAACACATTTGTCTATGAAACGGTGCCGCTGGGTATTATCTTAACCAAAGAGAATATCATTACCGTATGCTTGGAAGAGAGCTCTGTTATCGAGGATTTTTTCCGCAAACGGGTACGGAGTTTTGATACATGTAAACGCACTCGCTTTTTACTGCAGCTGCTGTTTAAGAATGCCCAGAAATTTTTGCAGTATTTGCGGCAGATCGAAAAGTCCAGCACACAGGTAGAGGATGCGCTTCACAAAAATATGAAGAACAAAGACCTGATCAAGCTGTTGAAAATCGAAAAATCCTTGGTCTATTTCTCTACTGCTTTAAAGGCCAATGAAATTGTGCTAGAAAAAATGCTCAAGTCCAGCAGCATTAAATACTACCCGGATGACACAGATTTGCTGGAGGATGTCATCATCGAAAACAAACAGGCTATTGAGATGTGTACCATTTATCGAGACATTGTACAGGGCACTACAGAGGCCTTTGCTTCGGTGATTTCCAATAATCTAAATGCAGTAATGCGATTTTTGACAGTCATGACCATTGTGATCGCCGTTCCCACTTTCATCACCAGTTTATGGGGAATTAATGTACCCGTACCCTTTGAGCGCAATGGGTTTGGTTTTTGGATTGTGATTGGGATTTCTGCAGTTTGCACCATTATCACGGTTATTTGGCTGTGGCGCAAAAAAATGCTATAATCTGTAAATAACAAAATTGACCTTACGAAAGGAAGAGTCAAATGGCACTTTTAAAATTTATTTGTAAAGACTGTGGTCAGGTATTTGAAGAGTTGATCTTTTCTTCTGCAGAGCGGGATAAAATTGTTTGCCCCCATTGTGGCAGCCAAAACACCTGTCGTAATTACACTGGCAAATGTTATTTTGGCACTCCGGGAGGATCGGGTGCCGGAAGCTGTAGTGGTAATTGCAGCTGCTGCTCCGGTTGCAAGTAACAGTTCTTTGCGCTTTTTTTTAAAAGCCTTAATTATGGAGCTTGTTGAAATGCCTATTTAATTATAGTATAATAGCAAAAACATCAAATTTGTAGGCAGGGGAAATATGTTAGAAAAAATTATAAAGCTCACAAATGAATATATAGAAAGTATGCCTAAAACTGAACGAAAAAAATATGGACAGTTTTTTACTAGTA